>JAJRSN010000010.1 GCA_024278715.1 Calditrichota bacterium | reverse complement strand
TAGCGCTTTTTTATCATCGAAATCGCTTCACGGGTCTGTTGATCATTGAAGCTCACTCCGTAAACGACCTTTCGAATGTGTTCGGCGTCGCCATCGAACAAATCGAGAATGCGGTAAAGGTTGCTCGGATTACCCACGTCCATGGCGTTGGACAGGGTTGGAATTACCTGTCTTGGGGTAAATGTTCCTTTGCGCAGATATTCCAGAAAGACATCATTGGCGTTCATTGCCGCGACAAACCGTTTGATCGGAATTCCCATTGCCCGGGCGAATAATCCGGCGGTCAAGTTTCCCAAATTACCGCTGGGCACAGAGACCGCTAAAGAAGAATTTTTTTTCGGCAGTTGCGCCCAGGCATAAGCATAATAAAAAGACTGCGGAATGAGTCTGGCGATATTAATTGAATTGGCGGAAGATAGATTAATCGCCTTTTTGAGCTCTTCATCCACAAATGCGCTTTTGACCAGTCGCTGACAATCATCGAACGATCCCTCCACTTCCAGCGCAGTCACGTTTCCGCCGATAGTCGTAAGTTGCTTTTCCTGTATTTCGCTTACCATTCCGGAGGGATAAAGCAAAACCACCCTGAATCCCCGCAATCCTAAAAATCCGCTGGCGACCGCGCTGCCCGTATCCCCGGAAGTGGCGACCAGAATGGTCACTTCTTTTTCTTCTTCCTCAACAAACCGAGCCATCAAACGCGCCATGAACCGCGCGCCAAAATCTTTAAAAGCAAGCGTAGGTCCATGAAACAACTCAAGCACAAACAGATCATCGGTTAACGGATGCAGGGGTACGTCAAAATTTAACGCCTTTTCGACGATGGCGGTTAGTTGCTGAGAAGAAAGATCATCTTTTAGAAACGCGCTTGCCATCTCAAAAGCGATTTCCCGAAATGACATTTCAGGCATGGCTTCAAGAACGTTTTTTTTCAGAACCGGAATATCAACGGGCATAAAAAGTCCGCCGTCGGGCGCCAGACCCCGCAAAACCGCCTCGCGTAACGAAACAATAAACCGATGATTTTTAGTTGAATAAAAACGCACTGATCTTTCCTTTCCGGCTTTTAGTTTGAATCGATGATTATGGGACCTTGTTTATTTATTTTTGAAACGTAAACATCCACATCAATATTCATGTTATTGTAAACCGCGCTCATTGCTCTGGCGCATTTTTCCGCTTGTTTTTGAGAAGCGCACAAAGCAAATATGGATGGACCGGAACCCGAAATTCCGCTTCCCAAAGCTCCGTTATCCATGGCGGCTTGCTTTGCCTGTTGATAGCCAGGAATTACCTTGCTGCGCACAGGCTCCACAATCACATCCTGCAGCGAGCGTCCGATTATTCCCAAATCGCGCTTTTGCAATCCCGCCACCAAAGCGGCAATATTTCCCCACTGTTGAACGGCGTCCTTTAGTTCAATCCGGTGCCTTAAAATTTTCCGCATTTCCGATGTGTGAAGTTCGATGTGGGGGTGCGTAATTCCGCAGATCAATTCTTGCGGATATTCAAGTTCGATTATTTCAAGCGGTCGAATGCTGCGTACGACAATAAATCCGCCATAAAGACAGGCAGCCACATTATCGGCATGAATTTGCTCTCCGCTGGTCAGTTTTTCGCCTTCGAGAGCGAACCTCAGGAGCTGCTCTTTTGGCAGCGGCTCTTTTAGAAGATGATTCAAAGCCCACACCGCAGCCACGGCGCTGGCGGCGCTTGATCCTAATCCGGTTCCTACAGCCATTTTTTTATGGATTTCCAGTTCTATTCCCTGCTTTAAACCCAAAAACTCAGTAAAGGCTTTAATTGCTCTGCCCGCAGTATTTTTTTCGGGATTTAAGGGAATCTTACCGTCGTCGCCGGAAATACGCACAATACGCAGACCGGGGTCGTCGCTTATGCGCACAACCACCTCGTCGCCCGGATGCTCCATGGCAAAACCCATTATATCAAAGCCGCAGCCGACATTGGTTACCGTTGCCGGGGCAAAGCTTCGAGCCTCCCGTAAATTCGTCTTTATCTTCATCGTATTATCTCCGTTCTTTGGATTCCACGGAAGCCGCGTTATTGGTTTCCAGGGTTGCCGGTCACATATTCGTTAAGGGTTAAGCGTGTAAGCGTATAATCGAACCTCTCCGACTCTCTTAGAATGATAAATTGTTGTCATGGCTTTCTGTATTCTGCTTTCCGATAATCTTTTTTCTTTTTTTTACTCGTCACTTTTCATCTTTGCCCTAAAGGGCGGAGAAAAAGGGGAAGGCGTCTTTGTTCCCAGCAATAAATTACTGGGCTACTATCGTTTAATTCCTACGGAATTCATTCTCAACAACTAAACCTCTAAACACCTAAACACCCAAATTTGTTACTCATCACGCGTCACGCATTACGCATTACGACCTTGTCACTCGTTACTCGTCACGCGTTACGTCCTCCAAACCTACGCCAAAAATTGAGCCGCGCGAAGTATGTCCGATAAAACTCCCGCCGCGGTAACTTTGGCTCCTGCTCCGGGTCCGCGGATGATCAGCGGTCGCTCCGAATAATAATCCGTCGTTAGCACAAACACATTGTCGCTTCCGCTTAAATTGAAAAAAGGGTGCTGCGGATCGACTTCTTTTAGCCCTACTCTCGCTTTTCCCGATTCAAAAAAGGCGACATAGCACAATTTACAGCCATTATTCTCCGCCGCTTGACGCCGTTCTTCAAACCATCCGTCATGCTTTTTTAGTATGGCAAAGAACTCCTCCACCGTCCCCACATCTTCGGCTTCTTTTGGTACAAGATTTTGTATTTCCACCTGCTCCAACTCCAACGGGTAACCCGCTTCCCTTGCTAAGATAACAATCTTTCGGGCGGCGTCCAATCCGTTCAAATCTTCTCTGGGATCTGGTTCGGTAAATCCTTTTTCTTTAGCTTCGTGCAGTAACGAGCTGAAGGGCTTTTCACCCGTGAAAGCGCTGAAAAGGAATGACAAAGTACCCGACACCAGTCCCTCGATCTTATGGATCCGATCGCCGCTTGTTACCAGATCGCGAATCGTTTTAATGACCGGTAATCCCGCTCCGACATTGGTTTCGTAAGCAAAAACCGCATGACCCTTTTTTGCCGCTTCGCGCAATTTAAGGTAAAAATCGTACGTTCCGGAATTGGCTTTTTTGTTGGCGGTTACAACCGAAATTTTCATCCTAAAAAGCTCAGGATAAATATTAACGATGTCGTCGCTTGCCGTACAATCCACAAAAACACCGTTGGGTAGATTTAATTTAGCGGCTTTTCCGATAAAATGTTTTAACTTCGCCGGATGTCCCTCGGCATTTAACAGGTCTATCGCTTTTGTCGGATCGATTCCCTGTTCCCGAAGCAGCATTTTGCACGAATTCATCAACCCCGCCAATCTGATTTGCAGTCCCCAGCGGCTTTGAAAATGATTTGTCTGTTTGGCTATCAAATCGAGAAGCGTACCGCCGATCAAACCCGTTCCCGCGAGATAGAGATTAATCACCTTAGCCGTCGGAAAGAAAAACTCGGAATGGATTGCCTTTAACGCTTTGCTCAATTCTTTTTTGGAAATAACCATCGAAATATTCAATTCGGACGAACCCTGAGCGATGGCTACAATGTTCACTCCGTTTTTACCCAACGCCTGAAAAACCTTTCCCGCAATACCCTTTGTGCGGCGCATGTTTTCGCCCACAGCGGCAATCACTGCCAAATCTTTTTCGACCGCAACGCGATTTACCCGGCGCTCATAAAGTTCCAGACGTAATTCCGCTTCAATGGCTTTTTTTGCCTTTTGAGCGTAATGCGGCAGAACCGCAAAACAGACCGAATGTTCCGAAGACGCCTGCGAGATCAAAATCACGTTGATGCCTTTGCGGGCAAGAGCTCCGAAAATTCTGCCGGCAATTCCTGCGACGCCGACCATTCCGCTGCCGATCACATTGATTAAGGCAACATCATCAACGGACGAAAGCCCTTTGATGATTAAAGGAGAATCGTTTGCCGTGTGACCGATTAACGTACCGGCTGCCGAAGGATTTAGCGTGTTTTTAATGCGAATCGGAATTTTTTTGTCCAAAGCTGGCTGCATGGTTGAAGGATGCACAACCTTTGCCCCGAAATGCGAAAGTTCCATGGCTTCTTCGTAGGTCAGTTGCGGTATGGTAAAAGCCTCGGGCACCTTTTGCGGATCCGCAGTTAAAACTCCGTTTACATCGGTCCAGATCTGAATCTCTTTTACCTGCAACGCCGCCCCAAAAATAGACGCCGTAAAATCCGAACCGCCCCTGCCCAGCGTCGTGGTTTCGTTGTTCATGGTTGAACCGATAAATCCCGTGACAATCTGCAAATCGGAACGGCTTTCAAAATACTGCCGAATTAACTTAAAGGTCGATTCGTACTGCACAAGAGCGCTGCCAAAACGATCGTTGGTTTTTACAACCTGCCGCGCATCCAGATATTCGGCGGCAATTCCCCGCTCATTTAAAGCCTCGCTCAAAATATAAGCCGAAAGCCGTTCGCCGAAACTCATCACAAAATCCAGAACCCGAGCCGAAAGCTCCCGCACCAAATACACGCCGTGCAGCACATCGTGCAAATCGTTTAATTCTGAAATGATATGAGACAGAACGGAACTTTGAGCTTTTGAAGGAATTAACCCGCGCACGGTTTGCAAATGACGTTGTTCGAGTTGTTCTTCGATTTTCGAATACGATCGATCTCCTTTGGCTGCCAATTGCGCCGAACGAATAAGATCGTCCGTCACACCGCCCAATGCCGAAACGACCACCGCCGTCCTGCCATATTTTGCCTGCCGTTCTTTAATAATATCGATGATTCTACTAATTCGTCCGGCATTTTCCAGCGAGGTTCCGCCAAATTTTAATATGATCATTTTAAAAAATTCCTTCTTTTTAATTACGATAAAAACTCTTTGCCGCTTATTTTCTTTCAATCACACTCTTAATGCCTTCTCTGCCAATAAAATGAATAATTTTTTCGGGTAAAAAAAAACCGACCTCGGGCTGAAGTCGGTTTATCGTGCTTTTATTTTGTTAATTGCATTTTACCTGAACTTCAGCCAGCCCCCTGCAAAGTTGTTGTGGTGCTTGTAAGCGCGCCAACGCATGTTGTAGCCGTATTGGTAATAAAAATCGTGATTATTGCTTGCGGCAAAATTAATTTACTCAATTCCGATTTCTCCGATATGTTTTGCGAATTATAACACAGAATCCGAATATATTCAAATTTTTTTCGATAATTATTCATTTTTGCAATTGGGATGATCTGCTGGTTCGGGAAAAGAGGGACAGAAGAAACAAGGTTAAAGATTAAAGCAGGAAAGACGTGATGCGTGATGAGTAAGAAAAATGACAAATGAAAAATGAAAAAAGATTATCAGAAATCAGAATACTGAAAGCCGTGACAACAATTTATCATTCTAAGCGAGTCGGAGAGGTACGATTATACGCTTACACGCTTAACCCTTAACGAATATGTGACCGGAGATGCCGCTTAACTCTTAACCCTTAACGAAAATCATAAATCGTTATGGGCGCGGCGCGAATATTTTAAATCCTTTTTTTGCTTTCACATCGTTGTTGAAATTCATATATTTAAAAATAACGCGAACAGAAAAAGGAGACCTAAAATGCCCTCCCATATTCGGACACCATTTTTTCTTTTATTAATAATTTTATTGATCAATTTAAGCGAAGCCAGTCATGCCGCTGACCCAAGAATCACCGAACTGCCTCAAAACGTTTCCGTACATCTGCTGGATAACGGAATGCAGGTTTTGTTGATCGAGAATCCCGCCCTGCCCATGGTAGGCGTGAATGTGGTCGTTAAAATAGGCTCTGCATACGAAACCTTCACCACCAGCGGAATGAGTCACATGCTTGAACATTTGCTGTTTAACGGCACCACCTCCCGCACGCAAAAGCAATTATACGACGATGTGGATCGTATCGGCGGGTACAACAATGCCAACACTTCCGAATATTACACCAATTTTATGATGGTTACCCCGGCGGAAAATATTCGGCAGGGGATGGAAATTCAGGCTGACATGCTGTTTCGTTCCACCTTGCCGGAAGAAAAATTTGAAAAAGAAAAAGGCATTGTTTTAGAAGAAATTTCCAAGACCTTAGCCAACCCCGACGCGCAGGCGGAGCGGAATGTAATTTCGGTTCTTTTCAAGGGTCACGCGCTTTCTCTGCCCACTTTAGGCACCTATGCCACAATTGAAGCCATGGACCGCGATCAGGTGTTTGAGTTCTACAAAAACAATTATGTGCCCAACAACATGCTGATGAGCGTGATCGGTAATTTCGATTCAGCCGAAATGCTGAAGATGATCGAAGAAATTTACGGCAACGAATCTCCCGGTTTGGTTTACCGCGAGAACATGACCGACTGGAGTCTGGGATTTGATACCCGCTATTTAAAGCTCCCCTCGCCCGGACAGGTTTTTCACCGCTTTTACGAAGGGAAATCTCCGCGTTTGCAGTTATTTTACCCGATTAACTGAAATTACGATCTCACCTTCTTCGAGTTGCTGGATCAAAAACTTTCCGATCTGGCGCAAAATTTAAAAATGAGTCTGGGAGATAAGGTAAGCCGCGTGGAAATAAGCTCGCGCACAACTCCCGTCGCAAATTTCATCGAAGCGAGTTTAACCCTGAAATCCGACGCCAGAGACTACACGCATCTGGCGGAAAGAGTCGAACAATCGATACGCGGCGCCGATTTCAGTTTCAGCGACGAAGCTATTTTAACCGAAGCCAACAAAATAAAAACATCGTTTCTGAAAAACATTGAAAAGCCGCACATGTTCGGCATTTACAACGCGCACGAAATGGCTGTTGATGGTTTTGAAGCCGTGCTGACCTCCTACGAAAGCGACCGCTTTTATCAGGCTGCAAAAGAATTAGCCGGTTTCAAGATTCAAAGCGACCCGGTAATCATTATTCAACAGCCCGAACATAAGAGCGAACAAAAGGAAAAATCCGCCGGACTGGTCGCCAAATTATTTGAAGGCAAAAACGGCGCCGCTACTCTGATCGTAAAACAAAATCCGGCAAGCAATCTGGTAGCCATCCATTACCTGTTCAAACACAAGGCGCCGTTGCAATCCAAATATGGCAAAGACGCGGCTAAAATTCTGCATGATTGTTTTGGTCAGCGAATGAAATCCGAAGAGAATAAAAAAATCAGCAACCGCTTCGGTCTGAGTTTCACGGTGAATGATAATCCCTATATTCCCATGGATGATATTTACCTGCATCCGGATTTCGGTTACATCCGCGCCGAAGGTTTAAACGACGACATTGAAGGACTGATCCGTTATTTGAATGAACAGATGCTTAATTTTATTCCCAGCGAACAAGAGTTTAAAAACGCAAAAGTGAAATTGAGCGGTTCAAATCCCATGATGATGGGACGCGGAGATCCCGCCAAAAAGAAGTTTGAAAAGTTGTACAAAAAAGAGGTTTATGAAGACCCGCCCTATCCCGAAGGTCCCGAAGAGCTGACATATACAAAGCTGCTGCAATTTGCCAGAGAATACTTTCAACCGGCGAACATGGTTATTTCCGTGGTCTCTTCCGCTGCACCGGAAAAGATTCATTCATGGTTCGCCAATTTTAAAGGACAGCTCGTTACCGGCGAACCCGCGCCCTATACTCAAACAATCAAATTGCATGACAAACCGGTTACCATCGAAGAAGAAGGCGGCGGAAACCGTTCTTATATTTTCTGGGGATTCGCCAAGCAGATTGATTCCGCCGACAAACCGGCTCTTAAAGCGTTGTCTTTGATTTTAAGAGATAAGATCGTGTTCGACATTCGTGAAAAGCAGGGAATGGCTTACCGTATAAGCGCGGGAATTGAACTAAAGGGCGACCGGGCTCTATTTTACGTTAAACAGGGAACGCGTCCGCAAAACGTGGATAAATTAATTCCCCAATATTCGAGATTTTTTAAACTGAATATCTTGGACGGACTCAATAATGATGATTTGCAAAAATCGTTAAGCATGTATTTGGGTCGGATGATGTTCCGGCGATTGTCCAGCATTAATCAGGCTTTTTATCTGGGAACGTCGTATTATTTTCACAACGATATCAACTATGATCTGGAATTTCTCGATGCTCTGAAAAAAGTGACCTTGACCGATGTGCGGCTCGCAGCGCAAAAATACCTGCACGTCGAAAACCCGGTACAGGTTATTGTGAGATAAAAATTTTATATTGACAAAAAAATGAGATCGTAATGCGTGGTGAGTGACAAGGTCGTAATGCGTAATGCGTGACGCGTGATGAGTAACAAATTTGGGTGTTTAGGTGTTTAGAGGTTTAGTTATTGAGAATGAAATCCGTAGGAATTAAACGATAGTAGCCCAGTAATTTATTGCTGGGAACAAAGAC
>JAJRSN010000118.1 GCA_024278715.1 Calditrichota bacterium | reverse complement strand
TTTAATCCATTGTCGTTAAATTGGTTATTCGTTAAGCGTTAAGGGTGTAAGCGTTAAGCGTCACGTATCACTGCTTTCTGACAATCCTTTTTTATTTTTTATTTTGTATTACTCATCACGGCTTTCCGTATTCTGCTTTCTGCTTTCTCTTTAATCTTACTCATCACTCGTCGTTAAGCGTTATTTTTTACCGTCGAGAGGCTGCCATTCGGCAAAGGTTTCGATGTTAATCTGAAGTTTGGGATCGCATTGATATCGTTGGTTGTAATTGTAATACCAGCCCAGATATTCGGAGTCGCCGCCGCTGTGAGTCGTGATTAAAAAGCGGTTGCTCAGGTGTCCGATGTTCATCGCCCGGTCGCGCGGAACCGGTTTGTCTCCGCCCTGCGGATCGATGGGAATCCACCCGTAATTGGGCAGGTAAATTTCGGGCCAGCGGTGGAACACGTCGTCCAGGCTGGCATCGTCGCCGCGTACCACAATAGCGCCCACATAACGGGCGGGCAGTCCGGCTGCCCGGGCTAAGGCAATAAAACTAAAGGTGTATTCCGAGCATGATCCTGTGCCTCGTTGCAAAACCACCGGCGCAGCATTCCATCCGCCTTCTAATTTGTATTCCAGATGGTTGCGAACATAATCGAAAATCTTGCGAGCCATCCAGTAAGGACGAGTTTCGTCGCCGATTATTTTTTTAGCGAGATTTTGAATATAGGGATCGTCCAATCTGTATTTGCTTCCGTTTTTGGTGTATTGTTCACGGATTTTCTTCGGGATGTCTTTGAGTTTCCCGACCTCATCAGGGAAAATGAAATAATCGATAGCCGAAATTTCGGCTTCGATTACCATTTGTGAAGCCACATCAGCATTTGCCGTAATATTTTTATAGTTAAACAAAGCCATGGGCTGCTGCCACTGATCGTAAATCTTTTTGGCGGATGAGGGTGTGAATTCGGCGCTTAATATTTTTTGTTGCGGCAGATTTTCGGGGATGACTAAGTAAACATCCAGATTTTTTAACTGTCCGGAACCATATACTTTTACTTCATGGGTTAATGTGATGCGGGCATGGCGTTTGTCTTTGAGACGATATCGTTCGTTATCTTTTCTGATCAGTTGATACAGCGAATCGGTCTGATAATCCACGTTCCACAGATATTTGCCGTCGAAAGCCAATCCCCTTGGGTAGGCTGCCGGCGCATCGACGATTAAAATAATTTCGCCGTTTTGCGGATCGATCATGTAAATTTCATTGCGCAGGCGGTCGCTTGCCCACAAATAGCGTCCGTCGAAGGTCAATCCGTTAACCCGTCGGGCGGGACCGTCGTAACGTTTCACGGCGGTGCCATCGCTCATATCAAGGCTCATGATTCTGTTTTTTCGCGCATCGCTGATCCACAATGTCTTGCCGTCCCACGTTAATCCCTGAGGATCGTCCGAGGGACTGTCCAATACATTGAGAACTGCGCCGTCAGCCGGATCAATCTGAAAAATCTTTTTCTGTTGTTTGTCCACATTCCACAGATATTTTCCGTCCCAGGCTAAACCCATGGGCCAAAAACCGGGAGAAGGAATGCGGTGAATTACCTTTTGGGTTTTAAGATCGATTTGATAAAGTGAATCGCTTTTGTAATCAGCCAACCACAGGTATTTACCGTCAAAAGTGAGTCCCGTGGGAAAAGAGCCCGGCGAGGCAAACTGTTTGATAATTTTACCGGGAAAGGCTTGCAAAAACGCAAAGCCGATTAAAAGCAGAATCAATATCTTTAAATGTTTCATCGGAAAAGCTCCTCTTTTTAGTTACTCCTTTTTCGCCTGTAAATATAATGAGTTAAAATAAATTTCAGAAATTTTTAATGCGAAAAAAAAAGAAGACAGATTTCGGCTTGAATTCGATCTTTCCGCTTTCTGAGGATTTAAATACAGGGGAGCGATCGAATTTTGGCAATTTCCGATTTCAAATTCCCTTGAAACAGTTTGATAAAATCATTAACCTTTTCAAAATTGATTAAACCAAAGTAAGCAGATGAAACTGAAATTCATTTTAATCCTGATCGTAAGTAGTAAATTTCTTTTTTCGCAGGGAGTCGGCAAAATCGGCACGGTCCTGATCGTTGAGCGTCCCGAAAATCTTGCTGTGTTTGATACATACCAACGAACCGTTCCGCCCGAAGTAAAATTACAATGGGGACAATTTTTGCCTTTTGAAATCGGGAAAGCGGTTACGTTGCCTGATCAGATTACGCAGGCGCTCAGGGTTAAGCTGCAAAATCAGGATTTATTCATGTTGATCGATTCGATCGGGAATCCGCAGGGTTTGGAGCAAACGGGATTTTTTCGCTGGTATTACCGGGTTCGCGTGTTCAACGACACCATGAAAATTAAAAACGGACAAAAGCTGATCCTGCTGCATCCGGTATCGTGGCAGACACTGAAAACGCTTTCCGCGGGGCAGACGGTTATCCGCGTTTTCAAGCGCGGTGTTTATTATTATGTCCGAGCATTCGATTCGCCGGTTCGTTATGCCTGGTGTAAAATTTCCTCTTCCCGAGTCTGGGAAAAGGTGAAGGCGAAAGATTTGCAAAAAGAAGCGCAATTTCACGATTTTGTTCAACAGCTTAAATTTTGTCTGACAAGAAAGAACAGGGTTTATGCCAATCTGTATCATTATTTTGTTCAAACCGCAAATCTAAAATCGGACGATCGCGTTCCGCAATGGAAACTGGAGCAGAATGAACGGGAAGTCCGGATCATTTTCAATCGACCGGAGTATTTAAAAAGCTGGTCAAAAAGCACAAAAATTTTTATCGACGAATTAAAAAAGCTTTCCGCGCAGTACGGTTTTGAGTTAAAAACGGTTAAACCCGGCGTTCTGAAAATTACAAAACGGACAGACTCATGAAACGCATTTTAAGACGACACTTGAGCAGCGCTTTGGTTGTATCTGTTATTTTGGGTATCGTCTTTATCGCCGCCCGTCCCGAAGCGGAACAAAGCGCGCCGATACCCGAATCAGTCCGTTTGCTGCAGGAGCTTGATCTAAACACGCAGGATGCATTTCAAAAACAACTCTATCTGGATATGGCTTCCGCTTTAACCGGTGATTCCGCTAAATACAAACAATTGTGGCAAAGACTCGTTCTGACGGAAACGCAGCAGGCGGGACTTACCAAAAGTCAGCTACGGCAAAAAATGGCTAACCGACGATCCGTTCCTGTTCTTTTTTTAATGTATGTTAAGTTTATTCTGATTTACCTTGTTGTAATGGCTCTTACTTATTACGGAGTTCAGACTCTGGGCGCGTATTTATTTTTGCGTTACAAACAGCAAAATCCGCCCGACGTGTATCGTTTTTTGTTCGCTTTGCGCCGTTTGATTTCCGAGCCGGAATGGCAAACAGCAAAACGATTAGGCGCGATCGGCATTAAAATGCTGTGTAAAGCTATGCTGTATTTATTGCTGTTTACTCCGGCTTATGTGATCGCCTATTCCATTAAAACCGATTTTGATACCGAATCCGTGCCGTTCATGATTCTTTTAGGCGTAATCTCCAACGGAGTTTTAATTACCTATTCCAATAAATTTTACCATTTTTTGTTGAACGAAAGCCGCAAGGGATATGTGCGCACCGCAATCGTGAAAAATCTGAACAACGACTATTCTATATGCAAAAAAAGAGGAATCCGTTGGCGTTCGTTGCTGGCGCTTAGGAAAAAGTTTCCCGGACACGTTTTGGAGCATATTTTCATGAACGCTCGCTTTCAGTATTTTGCCACATTAAAAGAACAGGCGGCTTTTATTATCACCGGACTGCTGATTATTGAGATGGCTCTGAACATTCACGGGCATTTAAGCTATGAGTTGTTGCAGCAATTATTGTATCAAAATTACGATCTGGCGGCGCTGATTATTCTCGGTATTTTTCTTATCGTAAAGGCGACCGAGCTCGTTACCGATCTGGCAATCTTTAAAGAACAAAAACGTTTGGGTTCTTCATGAAATTTGCAGAACAAATAATCGAGGCGTTAAAAAGGCATATCGTCACCCTGTACGGGAAAATCCGGAACGGAACGGTCAGACAAATCAGAAGATTGGAATTTTTGACCATTCGGTGGAGCCGGAATTCCGCCCGTGTCTGGCTGATAGCCTGGGTTTCAGGTTTGTTTTTACTCTTGCTTTGGGATTTTTTGTTTCTGAACGCTCCTGAACGCAGGCTGTTGGAACTGGCGTTTGTGCATTCGATGTTCATTGCCTCGCTGGTTGTGGCTTTGACGTTTTTATTAGCCTGGGCGACAACGCTGCTTTTTCAAACGCTTGATGACCGGGGGCAAGCGACCGCGCTTAACGTTTTAATTTTTTTAACAAATTTTATTCGCTCCGTTCCGCAGATTATCGGCGTTTTGCTGGGATATGTGTGGATTACGTTTTTGATGGAGCGCGGCAGCCTGGAAACCCCTCTTGCCATCATGCTGTTAATGTCCGTTTTTCTGAGCCTTTTTATCTTTTTGGAAGTGGTGGATATGCTTCGTGAACGAATTGCCTACTTCCGTCAGCTTGATTTTTACAACGCCATGCGGGTTTGCGGGATTTCCGAATGGCGGATCATCAATTACGACATCCTGTGGAAAAACAGCCGCACCCATATTCTGAATAAGATGATCGCCGTTTTTTCTTCGGCAATTTTTTTGCAATGCAGTGTGGATTTTATTATTTCTGTCGGACTTTCAACCCGCGTCAGTTCGGTTAATCTTCCCGTTACTTTGGGTAGTTTACTGGCAAATATTGACAGTAAACAAGATATTCTCGCTATCGGCTATTCGCTCACGCATCCGGGTTATTTGCCCAATTTATTGTTTTTGCATTTACAGGGCATCAGCGTTGCTTTTGTGATTGTCTTTACGCTTTTTTCGCTTTTTAAAATAACCAATGCATTGGCGGAGCGATTCAGATTATGAACCGATATCAAATACAAATTCGTTTTCTCGAACAGGAACTGGTGAGTATTGAGGATTTTTCCTTTGAATCGGGAGAAATTACCATTCTCTTCGGAGAGTCGGGAATCGGGAAGACGTTGATTTCTCAAACGATTTTCGGGTTGGTTGACCCGCATGACTTGCAGATTACCATTAACGGAGAGAGCTATTTTCGCTATGTTCGATCCCAAAAGGTAAGACGATTACAACAAAACGGCTTTTTTGTCTTTCAGGAGCCTTCTTCGCATTTTAATCCCATGAT
>JAJRSN010000117.1 GCA_024278715.1 Calditrichota bacterium | reverse complement strand
GTTTTGATAATAATAGGCGCCGGCGCGGCTGATTTTGGGAATAAAGCGCGTGTTCACATCCAGATTGGCGCGAAAAGTTTTGAAACGGAGATTAGCCTTGCTCATGTTCTGGTATTCCGCTCCAAATATCATAAAATCAAATAGATTAAAATCAGCCCCGACAACATAACCCTTTAAGCGCTCGGTCACGTATTCGTCAACATACTGCCGTTTGGTAAAAGGGATGATAGTAGTGCCGGTATCCGAAACGGTTTTGTAAGTGGCGCGTTCAAGTTCGTAAGTGGTGTTAAAGTATTCCGGTAAAAATCCCCGCCCGAAAACGCGGTATTCGGCAAAGGCGTTGACAAAGGCAAACTTGGCTAAAAATCCGGGCGCGGTAACGCCCCAGGCTCCGTTGTAGGGATACTTGGCGTATTGCCCGTAGGTGATCAATTGCAGATATTTGAAATTAAGAACTGGATATGAAACGTCAAGGGCTAAGGCGAATTGTGTTTTGTCTTTGGCTTTATCGATGTTAAAAGGCTCGGGTTTCAATAAAACACTGTCTTGCTCGTTGTAAAGATTTGCGCCTTCGGGTCCGAACCGTTCGATCAAAAGTTCTTTGTTGTCGGTAAAGCCGTCGCCGTCGCGGTCAAAATCCAGACGATCGGGAATACCGTCGTTGTCGCTGTCGAGGGCGTAGGCTTTTTTGTCGGGAAAATCGTCCAGCATATCGGGAATGCCGTCGTTATCGCGGTCTTTCAATCCTTTGTACTGGTTCCGGTCAAAAACCACGCTCGCGCCGACTTCCAGTTTGCCGATCGGTCGGTATGACAATCTTCCGGCAAAAAGACCGCCGCCGCCGAGCACCTCCGAAAAATTGTTGACCATCGCGTCGAATCCGTAATCGGAAGTTTGAATCCCCAGTTCCATTCCCGTGCGGATGACGCTGGGATATTCCACGGTGTTCGAGTAATGATTCATGAGCAATCCGAAGCCCAAACGGTAGTTGTCGATGGCGCCGATTTTCAAATAAAACGGATCTCCGCGATGCGCCCAGCGCACGTAATAAATTTTTTCGACAACGTCTTTGAACGAATCCCAGTTCTCCTTGCGAATGTTTCCGTTCTGATCGAAGTAAAGGGTTAGATCAAGCGCCACGCCCAACTTGCCGATCGAAAATTCGGGACGCAAACCGATCTGATTGTAAATCTGGTCGTCAATGGTCACCGCGCCAAGCGTAACCCCGGTGCGCAGACCCGTTTTGGGCGGTTTGGTTTTAACGGGTTTCGAAGGTTTCTGTTCCTGAGCGGGCGGTTTGATTTCCGGCTTCGCAGGCGTAGGTTGAATTTCCGCTTTTTGTTCCGGCGGCTTCACCGGAGTTTGAGCCTTTTTAATCGGCTCCTCTTTTTTCTGCGGCGGAGTAGCCGGTCGGCTTAACGCTTCTAACTGACTTATTTCTTCCTGCGTTAAAGGAACGGGCAGCGAAGGCGTTCCTCCCATGGCGATAACGGATTTTTGAAGCGCTTTTACCTGAACGGTGTTGGCAAAATTTTTATCGCCGAATTCAACAACGCCCTCCTTAACCCAAAGCGCGGATTGCAGCGGTTCATTGGTCAATAAGAATTCTGTTCCGCGAATAGCCGCCACCGCCACCGGACTGCCTACTTTTACTTTACCCACCAGTCTTTTTGTGAAGCTGAAAAAGAATCTCCCTAAATTTGCGAACAGCTCGCCGTCTTCCTTGTCAGGAGCGGGCATCTTGCGGATTTCAAGTAATGAATTGGCAAAAATTTTACTGCGCGATCCGTCAGGGTATTCGATCTCGCAGATGGATTCGGGACCTGTGCGGATAATGTTCCCCTGTTTTACTTTTGAGTTTAGCTTTAACGGCGTCCAGCTTTCAACTGTCGGAGAAGATTTGAATTTCACTTCCCCGATCAAATAGTTTACACGAGCCGTCTGGCTGTGTAAAAATGAAAACAGAAGCATAAAAATAATGACCCAACGCATAGAACCTCCTGTAGCTGATTTTTTTAGAGAGTTGATTTTAATATAATGTAAAAAAGAACGAAAAATAAAAAAATAGCGCATAAAGCGCTTAAATTAACCGGATTTACGGTTACCGGTAAAATTGAATGAAAAATGAATTTCGCAAATACTTAAAATTTGATTACATTACACAAAGGTTATCGAAAAAAATCTTGCGAGAATAACAGGCATTTAATATGATTGAGTCCGCTCTAGAAAATTCTATCATTGTCATTTCGGGAAGCGCAGCGACGAGAAAGTTTTTGTTTTTGTTGGAATTATATGGTTTCTCTTTACGTTCGAAACGGCAGAGCAAGGTTTTTAGAGCGGACTCGTGATTATTTTTTAAACTTAATTTTTTTATATGGGTAATTTAAGTTTGTTTTTGGCTTTTTTATTTTAATTTTATTTCATAATTTAAGAGTACTGCAAAGCAGCCGTTCTTGTCATTCCCGTGCCGCGTAAGCGGCTATTTTGTGAATGAAGCGGTTTTAGCCGCGATTGAAACAAGAAATCTTAAAATTTTAATAAAACAAAAGAAGTCTCTGTTTCCGCTATGGAAAAAGAGAAAAAATCCGAAAAAGATTTTTTATTGTTGAGTACAAGTAATAACTAATAACGGAATTTTAACAAATGAACGAAAAAAAGATTCTACGGGGTATATTGGAAATAACTCCCCAGAGCCACGGATTTATCAGGAGCTCTGAAAAAAACTTTCTGCCGTCGAACAACGACGGATTTGTGGCGCCCGGATTAATTCGCAAATACAGTTTACGCGAAGGCGTCGAAATTATTGCCGAAGTAAACGATGTATCTGGAGTACACCGCAACAGACCCGTGGAGAAAATTGTTTCGGTAAACGGTCTCGATCCCGAACAGTATGTGCATGTTAAAGATATTAAATCGCAGGTCAGCATCGATCCTTACGAGCCGTTAAAAATGCAACAGCATAAAAACGACCTCACCGGCTGCATTATCGATTTGTTCACTCCGCTGGCAAAGGGAACCCGCGGGGTAATTATTTCGCCGCCAAAAGCAGGCAAAACAATCATTCTCAAACATATCGCTCAGTCATTGGCGAAGAATCATCCCGAAATAGAAGTTATGGTACTCTTAGTTGACGAACGTCCGGAAGAAGTCACCGATTTCCAGCGCGCGACATCGGCGCAGGTTTACCACTCTTCCGCCGATCAAAGCGTGGAAAATCATATTCGTTTAACGCGCCTGACCATGAATATGGGCATCCGAAAAGTTGAAATGGGTAAAGACGTGGTGATTTTAATCGATTCGCTTACGCGGATGGGTCGGGCGTTCAACAAAGTGACCAGCACCTTCGGTCGCACCATGAGTGGCGGACTGGATATTAAGGCGATGGAATTGCCGCGGCAGTTTTTCGGCGCCGGCAGAAAAATAGAACACGGCGGTTCGTTAACAATTTTAGCCACAATTCTGGTCGATACCGGAAGCCGAATGGACGATATTATTTTTCAGGAATTTAAAGGCACCGGAAACATGGAATTGGTGCTTTCACGCCGATGCGCGGAAAGACGAATATTCCCCGCCGTCAATATCCGCGAATCGGGAACCCGCAAAGAACACAAGATTCTTACTGAGGAAAAATTGCAATTGAGTACCCGTCTCCGCCGTTATGTTGTAAATTTTGACGAAGTTTCGGCAATGCAAAAATTACTGGAAAGCATGAAAACGGTTTG
>JAJRSN010000116.1 GCA_024278715.1 Calditrichota bacterium | reverse complement strand
GAAATTAAAAGGGGGGTCTTAAATTCAGAATAAATCGATATTTAACAAAGTTACAAAGTGACAAGGTCGTGTGATGAGTAAGATTAAAGTCCTTTCAAGATTAAAGTTACAAAGTTACAAAGTGACGAGGTCGTGATGAGTAAAAAATGAATAAAGTCGGGACGCGTGTTTTGGCGAAAAATCGTTTAATGATTTTCTAAGACAGCGTTGCTTGATTATAAAGACCCCCCTTGCCTTCGGCGTTCCCCCCTTTGAAGGGGGGAAATTAAAAGGGGGGTCTTAAATTCTGAATAAATCAATATTTAACAAAGTTACAAAGTGACCAGCAACCAGTTCCGCTTAACGCTTAACTAATACGTAACAAGGCAAAATGAAGAGGAAAATCGTAAATCATAAATCGTAAATCGAATAACGTTGTGCGGAAAAAATAAAAACTCCGGTCAGGCAGGAAAATATTTGTCTTTTGCTCCGCAACGAAGTCACTGACTTTTCCCGCCTGCCGGAGGGGGGGCAATTATTTGACAAGGGTCATCTTACCGCCAAGTACTGCATCGCCAAAATCCACGATGTAAAAATAATTTCCGGACGGAGCCGCTCTGCCGTCAAGCAGGTGCCCGTCCCAAAGAATTTCGTAAGTCCCTGGTCCGTCCACCCGGATAAACAGAATCCTTACCAACTCGCCGAGCGCATTGTAAATTTTAACGGCAATTGTTTTGTGCAGACTGATGTTCACTTTTAAACGAATCGTCGTGCTGGGATTAAAAGGATTCGGATAATTGCCTAAAATTTCGTAAGCCGAAGGCAGCCCGTTCGATTTGCTAAGGAATGTGCCCTCTTCGATGGGAGTGTAATCTTCTCCCGACAAACTGGTAAAGGGACTGAGCACGCCAAAGTTTACGCTCAGACCGATAATTTCTTCTTTGATCAATTTTGCCTGCGGATCGCTCTCACCCAGACTGTAATATTGAATCAACAGATATTCAATTTTCTGTTTCGCCCAGATTTTCGGTAAAAACTGGTACTGTTCCGAGGAAGAATCGCTGAGATTCATCTGGTATTGATATTCAACCGGTTTGCCGTAGGCTTCGCCGCTTAATTTCACCGTAACGGACGCCGGTTCGACAAAACGTCCGGAAATAATCATTTGCTGCCCTTTGTACAAATTGGGTAGGTTTTTCGGATAGGTTTCCTTAATTATGTTTTCGGGATAGAACGACAAAGCGGTATTAATCAGAACCGGATTGCGCACGGTCAGATAGAATTGGGTAATCCGCGTCTCCAACTCATCGTTACCTAAAAATTCCGCAATGCCGTTATTTTGTTGGGCAAGCAGTGTTAAAAATTGTTTATTGGCGTCGTCTCCGATTCCGAAGGCGAAAATTGCCACTTTTACTTCATTGTCGGTAATCGTTTGATTAATATGACTCAACAAAGAAGTGATATCCGTAATTCCCACCGTCGGCTGTCCGTCGGTAAAAAAGATGATGATGTTCGCCATGGAATCGCCGGAACTTGAAAACTGCGGAATGGCGACATCAAAGGCGCCGGAGATATTTGTTCCGCCGTTAGCCTTAAAGCCTTCGATGTAATTAATGGCGGATTGTTTGGTTTGCTCGGTAAATTCCACGTGTTCATTACGAAAATTACTAACCGTTGAAGAAAAATCAACGATATTGAAGAGGTCGCCTTCGTTTAAATTTTCCACAATAAATTTGGCGGCATTGCGCGCCTGAACGATCTTGTCTCCGCTCATGCTCCCGGAGCGATCCACGATCAGGGTGAACATTTTTTTAATAACCGCGGTATTCCCGCTCGGATCGGGCTCTGCAATAAAGGTAAAAAAACCGGGGCTGCCGTCGTCGGGAATAACCGAATCCGGCAACAGGGTGCTCATGCTGAAAAGACCCAATTCGTCAAGGGCGAGCTCGTATTGTATTTTAAAATCGTATCCTGCTATTTCATTGGTTCGGGTAAAATACATTTGCGCGCTATGACCGTCGTTAAAAACACTATCGGGCGATACTTCCAGAAGATCGACAAATTTAATGGTGCGTTCCGATTGCAGATTAAAGACAAAGGCTTGTTTTTCCAACGGGGCGGTTTGCAATAACCGATAATCGCCCGGAAAATGAAAATTAACTCTGCCAAACTCATAAGGCAACAATTGCACATACGTCAACTCCACAATGAGAACCGCGCCGGGCTTGATTTCGTGTTCGATGTTGTAATAAAGCGGCGTATCACCAAGATAGATTTTAAGATTCTGATCAATTTTGCTCCCCGATCCGGGCAGCGTTGTATCCTGAGGAGTGGGCGAAAATTTTGCCCGATACCACTTGCCGTCAACAAAAAAGTTCAATCCCGTGGCGCTTGCGCTCTCCGGCATGGGAAAACCGTATTTCACGGTCTTGTTCACGTCATAAACATTTTTAAAAACCTGAGTGCTGGTCACAACCGCGACCTGATTCTCCACATTAACCTCAACATTGCTGGATATGAGCTTTAAATAGATCCCTTTGCTCACATCCACAATCGCCACGCCGTTTGCAAAGCTTGTTGAAAACAGCGCGCCGATGAGAAATAAAAACACCGTTAACCGTTTCATGTTACCTCCGTTATTTGTTAATTTTACTTAAACTCAACATACTTAAGCCCTTATTCACCGGCTAAAGTCGATGATAAAGTTTTTAGTCGGATAGAAATCTTTAAAATTCCACGTGTAAAACATTCGGTCTTTATGCTTTTTTGTGTTTGCCGGAGGATAGGAAAACGACCGAATGTGTAACGCGGAATCGGCAACCAATTGAAAATGCGCTGTCTTCAAAGGTCGGCGCCATAATTGAGTCGAAGTCAAAATATATTCAACCCGGGGTTTTATTACTTTTTGCCTGTATCGAACAATTAAAAACACCGTATCTTTCGGCGCAATTTTAACAGGAAAACGCACGCCCGATTTATCATCATCAAACGTGAAATTAATGCGTTGAAATTGGTCGTTAAAAATCTTTAACTCCGTGATGTTCGAATCCGGAAAGGGGTAATAAATAAAACCGCTAAAAGGCGCGGACGTCGTATTGGCAAAATAGTAAATGCCCTGAACCGTGAACACATCTTTTGTCAGGAAAAAACTCAATTCCTCCCCGAAGAAATCGAGCCCCTGTCCGTTTACAAAATTCAGGCTAAAAATCAGAAAAATATTGAGGCGAACATTCATTTTTATCAAAACGGTTTAACTCCTGTTTTTGATCATTCCGGAATTGTTGCTAAAATATCGCCAACTTCAAACTCAAACGTTTGACTCCAATAAACGACATTGTTGCACTGCTTAATAAATAACGAATCGTTTAAACTTTCCCGGGAAATTTTCAACCATTTTCTGAATTGGATTTTTCCCTTTAAAATGTAATTCATTTTTGAATTGGAAAGGGAATCCTCTTTAAAATAGTACTTTTCCGTAAAATTATCATCCACTCTTTTTTCGATGAATTTCGACACCACAAACAAATTACCGCGCTCTTGATTTTTAAAGCGCGGATCATCTATGTAGTTATCGCCGTTCTCAAATTTAAGTCTTAATAATCCCGCAAAGGTCGTATCCGAAGGTCCGTCGAAGGTCATATTTGAACTATGCCAGTAAACCTTGGATTTTAAATTTATTTCTTTATTAACAAAGTTAATGATTCCTTTGTGATAGATCTCGTCCAGGGTAATACTTTCATAATTGGCGGAGTAAATGGTTGAAAAATCGCGGCACTGCACGATGAATAATAAACTTAAAACAGGTAAAACAAATTTAATTTTCATTGTAAAAATCCCCGATAAACCAATCCCTCACACCAAGCTTTTTTCATAACTCCGCTCTCTGCCTATCTCACCAGAATCATCTTTTTGGTTATTAGTCCTTCGCCCGTTTTTAACCGATACAGATACACTCCGCTGACAACGGGCGCTCCCCTGTCGTTCCTGCCGTCCCAAATAATTTGATGCTCTCCCGGCGATTGTTTTTCCCTGACCAGCGTGCGGATTTTCTGCCCGAGAAGATTGTAAACGGACAATTCCACAAAATCAGTTTTCGTAATTTCGTAATAAATGGTTGTTTGCGGATTGAACGGATTGGGATAATTCTGTTTTAACTTGAAGGACATCGCCCGTTGCCGATATGATGAAACTTCCGTGAAGTTTTTTACCGGTAGAATTCTACCCATCACATCATACCCGTCTCCCTCAGTACTGAGCTCATCCCAGGCAAAAAACAATAGATTACCATAGGGCATGACTAAAGGATTCTTTTTATTCGCTTCCGTTTCCTGGCTGATTAAGACATTCTCATTTAACACTTCTCCGGAAAGGTTGAAAGAATTAGCCATGAGATCGCCGTCTTTAATAAATGGTACTAAAAACGCATTTTCCGATAATTGAACAGGATCGCCTGTCTGTTCACAATAAGGAGTCAATTGGAGCGATCCAAAAAGTGTATCTCCGGTCAATGAAACTATAGCACCTTCTAAAAATCCTTTCTCACGGGTTAAAAGGAAAACCTGTGGATCAAAAACAAGCTTGATCTCGTTATCGAACTCTTTAACCGCGCTTAAGGGTTTTAACTCGTAAGAAAATTTTTGAGCGAAATTATACCACGTTAGCCAGAAAGCATCGTCCGAAGTTTGAAAAATTCTCAGATTCCGGATATATGCTTCCGCTGTTGTTTCAACCGAATTAAGCAGGCGACCGGAACGGGAAAACTTGTGTATTTTAATATTTCTGTTATCCGAATAGGCAAAAATAAAGGAAGTGTCGGAAACTATTTTAGCCGCCGCTTTAACCGAATGATAATAATCGGAAAAGAACAGGGTATCGCTAAACTGCAAATTAAAATCCGGATCATAAATCGAGTAGCCTGTTGCGTACGGATTGTACCATACCTGCAACACAGAATTATCAGGGAAAAAATTATACCGCCATCCTGTCAGTTTTATTTCTTCCCCCTTTGGTATTCCGTTGTTTGTGACCCATCGCCCCCAATAACCGGTTTCGTCCAGGTAAACCACAAAAAACCTATCGTTTCGCGGAATAACCGTCTGAACCGATTCATTACTTCCCCTTTCATCATCGTTCAATTTCAGAGAATCAACCGCGTTAAAATTCCGGTAATGAGTAAAATAAACGTCTTCGTTACTGATATTCAGCAAATAAAAATCGCCGGGCGCCAGATATATTAAATTATCTTCTCCCAAACTCCTGCCCATTGTCGAGTCTATTTCAAATTTTCCCGAGAATTCGCCGCTCTCACTAAAATAATAAAAATAATTTTTGAATACTTTTGTAGCGTCTCCATTCCAATCCAGCATTGATGTTAAAATTAAAATGCTTTTATCGTTTCCCCGCCTAATAGACAACGAACAATTTGAGGTTGAAGTTACAGAGGGCATTTCGATGAAACGTACAGAATCCGCTTCGCCGCTTGACTTGATTCGGAAATAATTCAACCGCCCTGAATCCGGTTCCCAAAAGGAGACAAAAAGAGTTGTGTCGTTTAAAGGGATGGAATTAAGGCGAATTTCAAAATAACTATGAAAAGGATAATCATAATTAAGATAATTATTTAAATCTTTAATTAATTGTTTTTCAAGCACTATGGAATCCTGCGCGTTAAAAAGAGTGAAAAAAATACCCGTACTTTTTTCCGAATTGTCTTTCATCGCATCGTTTAAAAAAATCAAAATGTAAGATTCGTCTTCAAAAGACGAAGCGGTTAGATAGGCGGGTTTAAACAGATAATTCTGAGGCTCTCCGATCAAATTACCCGACAAATCATAGCGTTTGCTTTGCAAATAAGAATCGTAACGCCCAAAGTATAAAAAGGAATCGCTAAACGGAACTATTTGATAATCATAGCCCGTAAAACCGGTACCGCACCAGGGCCATGGGAAAATATCAAAATCAATTTCCGAAGATATTGGCTTTTCATCATGATAAATCTTTCCCGTTAAAACAGAATACCCCATGTCATAATCGCCTTGATAATCGGTGAGTTTTGTTGCCACCCAAACGGAATCTTGTAAATAAATAATTTGATCATTTCCATAAATAGAGAAATTTTTCCTAACGGGTTGAAATAGTTGATTTAAAAACTGAGCATAAACTTTTGGATCACCTTCTCTGTAATCCGTCCATGTCGCAAGGATAAAATCATTTTCATAGATAAATAATTTTGGATTTTGCTTAAGAAAAGTGGACGGCTCGTTTTCAATGTTAATTTTAAACTCCTGAGAAAAGACCGAATTGATCAAAAAAAATAACGCCAAAATGACAAGGCAACCGTTCTTCATTGAATCCCCCGACAAAATTTAACTATTTCTTATTAATCAAAATTAATGCCAAAAGATATATTTGCTTTCAGCTCTGATAAATCGGATGTTTTGCATTTGGTTTAACGAATTGTTTTCGTGTGGTACGAATATTTTTCGCACTAAAAAGAATACTGCAGGCTTATTCCGTTTACTATTGAATTTTCAGCCGCGGGAAATAACGACAGCGTTAATTGTCTTTTGGGATTTCGAAACAGCGCCGCGGTTAAATCAAATTGGGCGTAGCCCCATACCAAAGCATAAGCCAACAGCACTCCGTTGCGAATTTTAAAGGATCGGTTGTAAGCGGTGTATTTTCGGTCAATATCATTTTGTTCGAGGGCGTTCAGGTATTTTTTTTCCAAATCATTGGTTCGTAAAATAAAATAAACCGAAGCCGAAAGACTTGCCGCCGAAAGTCCCGTCAATATCAAGCCCTTTTCTTTTTGACCGGAGTACAAATGTCCCCAGCCCGGAAATACAATAGAGCGCAGCACCGACTTGCGAAAGCGTGAAAGATCGGGTTTTGGTTCTTTTGTATTCTCCGTTTTCTTTATTTGTTCGCTTTTCTTTTTTTCGGACAGATAGTTATTTTTAATCTTTTCAAAAAAACTGATTATTTTGGGCGAGTTCTTAAGCTTATCCAACTGATAATCCGGTTTTATTTTTAAAATCTCCAGAAAGGCAAGCGTCGCCAGTTCGTCTTCGTCAAGAACATAATAGGCGATAGCCCGCATGCGCAGAACATCAATAATTTCGTTTTCCGACAGATTCTCTTTTTGTCGCAGCAATTCAGCGGAAAGACTAATTACTTTTTTGTACTCAAACGAAGAAAACGCCTTTTGCACATCGGATACTTTAACCTGTATGCTTTGAGCCAGTCCGATCCGGCAGAAAAAAACCAAAATGAGCAAAAAAGAGAGTAAACGTAAAAAGCCTCGATACCCGGAAAAATCAAATAGTGCTTGCAATCGCTTTCCTGCAAAAAGACTCATAGCTCACCTCAAAACAATCAGGCGTTTGGTTTGCGTGCCGGTAGCCGTGGAAAGCCGGTAAAAATAGACGCCGCTCGCCACGTCATGTCCGTAGGCGTCTTTACCGTTCCATTTGTAACTGTACTCTCCCGCGGCAAGAACGCCGTTTACAAGCGTAACAACACGCGTTCCCGTGATCGAGTAAATGCTTAGCGACAGGGCTTGCGTCCGGTTGACGTAAAATTTAATGGTTGTCGAACTATTGAAGGGATTGGGATAGTTGTCTAACAGAACGATTTTATCTGGGATAGTCCCGCTCCTCGACCTGACCGGCGTGAATTGCGGCTGTATCTTTAATTTTTCAACCGAAGAAGCGCAATTTCCCAGAACATCTTTCCCACCGAAAACATAAACGGAGCTGTCGAAAAACACGGCTGTCAATTCCGATCGCGCGATATTTAATTGAGGCAGCGGCTCCATATTTACGATGTATTTGTCCTTAACATAAATCCTTTCACCCGAAGCCAGGGCGGGCGCGCTTTCGTTGTAACCGCCGATAATGGCAACGGAACCGTCGGCAAGCGTTACCGCTGCCCCGGCTGCCCGCTCTTCAAATAATGTCCACGAGGACTTCTGCCATTCATGAGTTGCAATATCAAAGGTGTAAATATCTTTCAGAATTCCGTTCAGCGCGCCTCCCATAACAAGAATCGTTTGATCCACGATCGCCGACATCTGCTGGATTACATCCTGATCCGAATATTCCGTTTCGGAAAAGCTGCTCGGACGGCTGAAAGTAACCGCGGCGCCCGGAACGTAATATTCGATCAGGTAAGGAACTTTTATCGTATCGGATTGGGAATATCCCGAAACATATCCGCCAAAAATGTACAGATTATTTTGATAGACCTGCGAAGTGGAAAACTGCCGGTTGAATATGCGGTTTTGATCGTAAATATAGGTGCCGTCCATGAAATCCCACATCTCCAGGCTGGAGTCATTTTCAGCGGTTCCTCCGAAAAGGATTACGCTGTTGCGGTAATTGGCAGCCGAAAGCCCGTAACGCCGGAAGCGAAGGGTATCCGCGGCAATGCGCCATTCATTTTTCGACGGATTGAAAACCTGTATTAAATTGGTCGTGGAATAGGTGGAATCGGTGTAACCTCCGAAAACGTAAATTAGCGAATCCTTCACAATTGCCTGCGCGCCTTTAACCGGATAGGGCATTTGTCCGATAATCTGCCAGGTTTCCTCTTGCGCCCTGAGCAGCAACGGCAAAAGTAAAAGGAAAACAAAAAAATTAAAAAGCCGGTGTTTCATAACGATTGTCTCGATATATTTTTATTACTTAATATTTACAAAAATAATGCCACTTCTATTTCTTTTACTTTTCCTGATTGTCGAAATTCAATTTTACCCGAATTTGAAGGGTATCATTTTTATTGACTGTAAACCTTTTTTCATAAGTCGGGAATTGCGGATTGGTAATCGTCAGAACATGTTCTCCGGGAATAATCCGCAGCGGCGAACGCATGGGACTATCATCGATGTATTTGCCGTCAACAAAAATCTTACCCCAGGGATAGACTTCGCAATCCAGATAACCGAACAAAGTATCCAGATTGGCTTTAAAGACCACTGTTTCAGCGGGCGGAACATAAATCCGCGTTTCGTAATCGGGATATGCCGGATGCTTCAGCTTTAAATGGTGCCATCCGCTGTCCAGCGTAACCGACTGTTTTAACGGCGTCGTCATTTCTGTCACCGAATCTATGATCACCTTTGCCCACGGCAGGCAGTCAATCCACAAACTTCCTTTAACCGGTTTGCTGATTTTGTTTACCGCCGCCTCCGATTCCATTTTTTTAATGTCCGGATTTAGCTCTTTGTTTTTTACTATCGGAACCGCCTCCCGTTTTGCGGCTGAAGGTAAAGACGACGTGTCTGTCGGGATTTCCCGGGTTTGAGCGGGAACTGCCTTTGTTGTATCCGGCACGAAAGACGTTTGCTTTTTTTGCGGCGATCGGCTTTTCAAAAGGACGACGAAAATAAAAATTAATATCAGCAAAAGTCCGGCAGCGATTATCGGAAATAACAAATTCCTTTTTTTGGTCTTTGATTTTTTCGCGGCTCCGGCTCGGCTCGGCAAAAAGCGCAGAATTTCTGCGGCGGAGCGGAAACGGCGCTGCGGCTCTTTTTGCAACAACCCTTTTACAATTTTTTGGATATTCTCAGGGAAGTCGGAATAGGTTTTCTCCAGATCCTGCGGATTAAAATTCAGAATATTATTAAGCGTCGCTCCGGCATCTGATCCTAAAAAGGGATTTTTCCCTTTGAACATCTCATAAATGATAATTCCCAAATTGAACAAATCGCTGCCAGACGAAAGTTCTTCGCCCCTGATCTGTTCGGGAGACATGTAAGCCGGAGTGCCCACCACAGAACCGGCTTCGGTGATATTGTTCTCGTCTTTAATCACGGCAAGACCGAAATCCGCAATTTTTAGCTCCGGCAGGTCATTAATCAGAATATTTTCCGGTTTCAGATCACGATGGATGACGCCCCGCTCGTGAGCAAAATCCAGAGCGTCCGCCAATTGCGCGATCAGATGTTCTTTTTGCCCGATCGTCAGTTTTTTGGAGCTAAGTAAGGCACGCAAATTCTGACTTTCAAAATATTCGAACGAGATGTAAAAGAAATTCTTCCAGGTTCCGAAATCGAGCACCTTAATAATATTCGGGTGATCCAGACGGGCTAATATTTTCGCTTCCCGCTTAAAGCGCGGCAAAATATTTGGATCGGGCAAGGCTTTGGTGTTCAGCGTTTTCAGGAAGATTCTTTTGCCGAGAAAAATATGATTCGCCAGATAGACCGCGCTAAAGGCGTTTTTTTTCACGCAGCGTTCGATTTCGAACTTTTCGAATAAAATTTCAGGCTGTGTTTTCCCGCTCACGCTCTATCTCTTTCAATTTTAACTGAATCCAGCGCACGGAAACGCCGAGTGATTTAGCCGTTAAGGTGCGGTTGCCGCCAAACTTTTGTAATCGCTTAAGCAGCAGCAATTTCTCAAAGTCCCTGAGCGTTCCCTCAAATCGTTCGGGCGATTCTTCTTCGTCAAGAATAATGTGTTCGGGTAAAATCCGGTTTCCGTCGCACAAAATCAAAGCCCGTTGAACGGTGTTTTCCAATTGACGGACATTGCCGGGCCAGGAGTAACCTTCCATTTTCTTAAGCGCCTTAGGATCAAAACGGACAGACCCGGCAGCGAATTTTTTAATGAAAGAATTAGCCAGCAAAGGAATATCCCCCGCCCGGTCGCGCAGGGGCGGAATATGGATCGGAAACACATTCAGACGATAGAAGAGGTCTTCGCGGAATTTCCCTTCTCTGACTAACTGACGCAGGTCTTTATTGGTGGCGGTAATAATCCGAACATTCACTTTTTTTACGCGGGTGTCGCCAAGGGGAATAATTTCCTGATTCTGAATCACGCGCAGCAATTTAGCCTGCAAAGCAACGGAGATATCGGCGATTTCATCGAGAAAAAAACTTCCTCCGTCCGCAACTTCAAACAAACCCTTTTTATCGCTGACCGCTCCGGTAAACGCCCCCTTTTTGTAGCCGAACAATTCGCTTTCCAACAGCGTGTCCGGAATACTTCCGCAAAACTGCGCCAGATAGGGCTTGTCTTTCCTGTTGCTGAGTTCGTGAATGGCTTTGGCGGCTAATTCTTTTCCCGTTCCGCTCTCTCCGGTAATAAGAACCGTGGCGTCGGTTTGCGCCACCTTGCGAATTAATGAAAAGAATTTTTTCATCGCCGGACTTTGTCCTATCATCTGCGGAAGCGGCGCGCTAATATCCAATTTATGACGCAGGACGATATTTTCTTTTTGCAGATTTTCCAGATAAATAATCTTTTCCAGAGCAAGCGAAACCAGATTGGCAAAAAATTCAAGGAAGCGCAGATTTTCTTCGCTGAATTCGCGGCGATTTTTCCGGCTGTCTGCTAAAATAACTCCCCAGATTTTGCCTTCGTTAAAAATGGGCACGCCGATAACGCTTTTGATATTCTGAATCCGAACGCTTTCGAATTGTGAAATTTGCGGATCGCTTTGCACATCATGGTACAAACAGGGCGCCTGACGCTCGATTACTTTCTGCAAAATTCCCGATGAAAATGCCGATAGATCTGTGATAGTCTCTTTTTGAATGTTTCGGGCTGCTATGATCGAAAAGCTCTGATCCGCATCATCGTAACGTACGAATAACGCGCGTTCCGCGTGAATGGCATCAACCACCAGGTCCATCGACTTTTCCGCCAGATTTTCGCGAACCGTAACCGAATTGAGCATCCGGCTGATGCGATACAATGTATCGAACTGTTTTTTACTGATATTGCGGATTTCTTTTATCTCTTCCATCTCACTGCACCTGAAACGATTTAAACTTGGAACGCGCCCGATTGCCAAAATTATCGATAACCCAGACAGCCCAGATGTAATTGCTGATCGGCTGCGCGGGCAGCGGTGCATCCACTTCAACCGATGAAGCGGTTGCCGGCAGTCCCTTTTTTTGCCAGATTAATTGCGGATCGGCTTCGTCCGTGCGTATTTCAACCGTGTAAGTGAAAGTGTAGCCCGGATTAATCGGCTCCCAACGTAATGTGGGCTTTGAATTGACAACTTCGTGACTGGCGGGACTTTTAAGCTGCACTTCGTCCCGAATTATTCTTTGAATTTGCGCCTGGCAGATATTTACGGAATGTTTATAGACATCTTTGACGATAATATTAAAAACATTCCCGATCAGCTCTTCAGCCGAATTAAGCTTTAATTGAGAAAGCGTGATGCGGCTTTTCTCGTAAAATTTTTCAATGGTGTCAAAAGTCAATAAGGTCGAAAAATCCAACGTCGGACTTCGGAAGAAGACGCTATCGATATCGTTGTCGGAATCCGAAATGCGGGCTCTGACATAAAGCTCCAGAATCTGAATGTTCGGATAACGATTAATAATACTGCTGTAAAAGATTAATGAGTCCAGAGTCGGCAAGGCATTCAGATGTATTTCTCCGTACCAGTTCGTCTTGCCCCGCCAGTCGATGTACAAAGAATCGTAGTGATACCCTTCTTTTCGGAAAAATAACCAACCGTTGACTTTTTTCACATTTTCCATGGAAAAATAGCCGTTTTGATCTGACCTGCACATTCGTTCAGCGGCGTCAAATTTTACCTCGGTCTGATTCAGCGTTTTAAAAGGAAGACTAAAAGTGAAAACTCTTCCTTCCACATTGGCGAACTTTCGCTGCGGATTCGACGCGTCCAAAGGATTATTGCGCGGCGCGTCACATCCTGAAAGAATTAAGACGATGATATTCGATAGTAAAATTAAAAAACCAAACCGAAAAAAAGCCATGGGACGCAATCAAATTATTCCGAACTCAATTTTATTCGGGAATAATATAATTCCAAACAAAATAAAGAACAATCTTTTAAAATAGTTAAGCGCAATTTTAATCAATTCTTTTTGCAGTGAAAGCAAAATTTGAAGAAATTGCCTTAAAAATAAAATTCGGCTTAAAATTCAAAGGGTTATCATGAATCAATGGAAAAATCCGTGGAAATTTCTCGGCAGCCGTACCGTTTACCGGAACGAGTGGATTCGTTTGCGGGAAGATCGAGTCATTACTCCATCGGGAAAACCGGGAATTTACGGAGTAGTTGAAGCCCATCCGGCAATCGGGGTAATTCCTTTAACAAAAGACGGCTTTACTTATCTGGTGGGGCAATTCCGCTACACTCTGGGAGTTTATAGTTGGGAGATTCCCGAAGGCGGAGGGAATTTCGGAGAAACCACGCTTGAGGGCGCCAAACGGGAATTGCGGGAAGAAACGGGATTGCTGGCAACTCGATGGACTTATCTGGGCACGGCATACACAAGCAATTCGTTTACTAACGAAATCGCTTATTTTTACCTGGCGGAAAACCTGATTCCGGGAAAATCAAAGCCCGATCACACCGAAGAACTGGTTGTTAAAAAATTGTCCTTTAAAGAAGCCTGGCAAATGGTAGTTAACGGCGAAATAAAAGACGCCATGTCGGTAATCGGCTTATTACGGGTAAAGCAAATTTTAGACGTAAGGAAAAAATAATACCTTTTATTCTCCGATCTTAAAAAAGGCTTAATAATCGGCGGAATAAATGTCATCCCACCTTTCCGCGGAAAAACACGCTTAAAAATCGCAGCTCGGGCACATTCTCAAACACAATGGTCAGGGTGGCTAAAATGGGAACGGCTAAAATCATTCCCGCCACTCCCCATAAATATCCCCAGAAAATCAATGAAATAATCACCATCAGCGGACTTAAATTCAAAGAACGTCCCATAAGGCGGGGTTCTATCACATTGCCCATCAAAGTCTGAAGAAAAGCCAGGGCGACTAACATCCAGAACGCTTTTGAGACAGAGCCGAATTGAACAAGACTAAAAATAACCGGTAAAATCGAAGCAATGATCGAACCGATGTTCGGGATAAAATTAAAAAGAAAGATCAGGAATCCCCAGAAGATGGCAAAGTCCAGCCCAAAGATGACAAAAATCAGAATACTTATTCCGCCCGTCATAAAGCTCACGAGAGTTTTTGCGCCCAGATATTTTTGCACCTGCGTTGTTACGCTGTTCAAAATGGATAAAATACGTTCAGCCTGAGCGTGGTCAAATGCCAGGCGGATCTTTTTATCGATATTGCGCTTGCCCATCAGCAGATATGCAAGGAAGATAATCACAATTATTGTTTTAAACAGAAAGGTTAGAAAAGAACCCACGCTGTTTAATAATCCTTTAGCGATATCAAGATTTTTAACGGCGGCTATCCAATCTATTTGTGACCAGGTTTTCCGGTCGAGATAGATCTGGTATTTTTGCTGACTTAGAATATGATTAAAACTTTCCATGAAGTTATCGATGGATTGCAGCATTCGCTCCTGATATTTCGGAAACTGTTCCACAAACATCTGAACATTGGCGTAAACCAGAAGTCCCAAAAGATACAGGATAACAAAAGCCAGTATCAGGGTAATCAGAACAGCTAAGGGAACCGGTATTTTAAAACGGGTAAACAACCGAACGATAGGGTCTAAAATAAACGCCAGAAACAAAGCGACTAAAAAGGGCAAAATGATCGCGCGTCCGATGTAGAGAACCCAGACAATGAGAAATACAATAATAATGCTTAAAGCAAAATTTAAAAAACGATTTCCGGTTAAAAGCTTTCTTTCATCCATTATTGCTTTTGGAGAACAACCCCTCTTAATTTTTAAACTCTCTAAAATCGCGTTGCCGCGATTCTTAGCATAAAATTGCCAAATTTTTTTATAAACTTCAACTCGTTCTACCGGTTTTTACTAAGCGCTTCCCGAAATGATTCAAAAATGTTTTGAACTCTCTGCGCTTCCGGTGTAAATCGCATTAAAAAATTACCTTCACCGTCAAGAATAATGAAGATCGGAATAGCTTTTTTACCGTCGGTCAAAAATTTATTCATCAGCTCCGGATTTTGATCTCGTAATGCTATACGAAATTCAGCGGAATTGTTTTCAAAAAATTTGATTAAACGCGGTAAAGCCGTTAATGAATCGCCGCACCACGGCTCAGTGATCACTAAAATCCGTAGGGGCGGAAGTTCTGCGCTAAAATCCGCATCAGCGGTGTCTGCCCGTTTGTAATGAAGATCGTGTAAAAATTTTTGATTTCCCAATAACGGAACATATTCATCGATCGTCAGCGCGTTATTAAAATCATCCGCTAAGTTCAATAGATTTTACCTTTCTGCGATCAGGCAATCCAGACCGTTTTAATATTTACGAATTCTTTAATGCCGTAATGAGACAATTCCCGACCGTAACCGGATTTCTTAATTCCTCCGAACGGCAAGCGCGGATCGGATTTAACCATTCCGTTGATAAATACGGAGCCTGTGTTAATTTCACGAGCCAGGGTTTTTGCTTTTTCCGTATTGCGGGACCAGATGCTCGCTCCGAGTCCGAATTCCGAATCATTGGCAACTGCAACTGCTTCATCTTCGTCCTGAACGGGGATGATGGCTGCAACCGGTCCGAAAGTTTCTTCATCGTACACCGGCATTCCCTTTTTCACATCCGAGAGCACCGTGGGAAGATAAAACGATCCGGATCCTGGCGGGCGTTTTCCGCCGGTTAACAATCGCGCTCCGGCTTTTACGGAATCCCGCACTTGCCGGTCTATCTCATCGACCAGATCTTCTCGGGCTAAAGGTCCGATATCCGTGCTTTCATCCGCCGGATTACCGACCTTCAGGGATTTTACGCGTTCGGTCATCTGTTGTTCGAAGTTTTTCAACAACGGTTCCACAACAATAAAACGCTTGGCGGCAATACAACTTTGTCCGGCGTTCAGCATTCTTGCCTGAACAGCCGTTTGAACGCACTTTTCCAAATCCGCGTCTTCCAGAACAATAAAAGGGTCAGATCCGCCCAATTCCAGAACCGTCTTTTTGATTTTGCGTCCAGCGAGAGCAGCCACGGCTCTGCCAGCCGGTTCGCTGCCCGTTAGAGTGACCGCCTGAATATGACGATCTTCTATCACTTTTTCCGCTAATGGGGCTTTAATTAAAAGCGTTCTGAATAAATTAGCCGGGAATCCTGCATCCCGAAATATCTCTTCTATCGCCAAAGCGCAGCCCGGAACATTGGAAGCGTGTTTCAAAACAGCGGCATTCCCAGCCATCAATGCCGGAGCCGCAAACCGGAAAACCTGCCAGAACGGAAAATTCCAGGGCATTACCGCTAAAATAACGCCAAGCGGTTCAAATGCAACATAGCTACGGCTGGCGTCTGTTTTTACGTCTTCGTCTTTTAAAAATTTCTCCGCATTTTCGGCGTAATATTCACAAACCCAGGCGCATTTTTCAACCTCCGCTCTCGCTTCGCGGATTATTTTTCCCATCTCCAGCGTAATAATCCCGGCAAACTCATCCCTTCTCTGCCGCAAAATTTGAGCAACCCTGCGCATTAAACCCGAACGCTGGATCATCGAAATCTGACGCCAAAACCGAAACTCCTCCTGAACAAGACTAATGATCTTTTTTACTTCCTGTTCGCTGTGCTCGGGATATTCTTTGATTACCCGATTATCGGTTGGATTAATCGCTTTCATGGTTCCAACCCTTTTCATAGTTTAATTTACGATTATAGATAAATTGCCAAAACGGCTGATCACGCTTGTTTTATTCACCCGGACAACATCATTCTCACCGAATCGAACAACAAATACCCGGCTATAAAAAACATAAAAACAGCCAGCGCTCTTATCAAGTGGTTAAACAGTTGAATCGGTATCTTTTCTTTATGCCGATGCAAAATTCCCGTTAAAATATAAAACCAGATAACCGTTCCCACCGCCACCGACGCAGCATAGTTCAGGCTGTTTAATATCTGGAAAAAAATATTGGGTTTGGAGCTATCCTGATCGCTTTTAAATTTATCGATTAATTGCTGCTGTTCCTGGGAATTGAAAATAGGTTGCTCGGTATTTTTGATTTCTTCCACGTTTTCAAAAAACATATTCTCCATTCCGCCCACATTAATCCCGTTGGAGGCGGCAAAAGACAACACGATAAAAGACGAAACCAACCAGCCCATAAACAATGTGGGATTCAATAAATTCACGATAAAACCCGTAAAAAATCCGTCATGCTTTTTGACCTTGCCCAGTAACGGGCGTTTCATCAGTCCTTTTTCGCTTTCATCGGTCAGGTGAAGGCGGGTGTTCCAAAGTTTATAGGCTAAGATGAAAATAAATATCGAACCTAAGAGTAAGATGTAGGTTATGCTCCACTTGTATTTTATAAACAACTTTGTAAATCCGAATACGACAATAAAAATATAAAGAAAATCAACCGTCGCGCCGCCTATGGCTGTGAAAAGCGCTCTTTTGCGATTATTGTGTAACGTGTAAGAAATAACAAGAATGCTAATGGG
>JAJRSN010000115.1 GCA_024278715.1 Calditrichota bacterium | reverse complement strand
TAAGTATTGTCTTATTCTTTTTTAATTTAAAGCGGGTCTTTTTATGGCGGGAACAATTGCCGCTTGCTCTGCTTTATTGCCTTAATTCGGCGGGGGTTAAATTTGTTCCAGCCAAAGAACAAAAAAACTCCAAATCAAAAAAATGACGCCGCGCTGCTTTCCCGACAATTTTAGCTTTTAACACTCTTGTATGATTTTAAGTTGCGGCTGGTTAAAAATTACAATTATTTGCGCGGAATGAAAATCATTATTTTAATATGAAATCTAATAAAAATTTTACTATATTCTATTTATTCTCTGCAAAAAACTATTTTAGCTTTTCTTTTAGCATAAAGACCGAGGACTTTGTACGATGCGAAAAAGTATTTTTCTCTGGGTTCTTATTTCAATTTTATCCGTATCTTTAAATGCGCAGACCAATCAATTAAAATTAGTGGGAAAGCCTGAATTGCTGGAAAATGAAATCGTAGCCCGGCGCGATGTGAACGGTCGCTATTGCGCGGGAATCACCATTATTTCGGACAAGGACGGTTTTCGCTATGATTCGAATATGGGAGTTGTGGGCGTGGATGATTTGCCCGGTAAGGATATTATTTATTTAATGCCCGATGAGCAGGTGCTGGAAATCTATTTGACGGGGTTTGAGCCTTTAAAGTTAATCCTTTATGATCTCGGGATTAAATTGAAGCCAAAGCAGATGTGGAGAATCCGTTTAGAGGCAAAAGAAACAACAAAGCTCGATTCCGTTCCGGTGGCGATTTATTCTTCGCCGGCTTATGACGAGATTATTATCGACGGGCAAAAATATGGCAAGGGACCCATCTACAGTCTTATTCCCGGCATTCACACAATTAAAATAGCGCAATCGGGTTATAAAACTTTACTCGATACAATTGAAGTGAAAAAGGGTCAGCTCAAATTTGAATATAAACTTGAAGAAGAGGAGTTGGCGCCGATTAAAATAATTTCGCAGCCCGCCGGCGCGGATGTTTATCTTGATGATATTTATCTGGGCAAAACTCCGCTGGAAAAGTTTTTTCCCGTAGGACAATATGTGTTGCGTTTGGAAAAATCGGGTTACCAGAGAATTGAAGAAACGTTCAGGGTTAAAAAGCCGCGCGCCGCCAAACAATTTGCAATGGAAAAATTGGTAGCCTATCTGCAGGTAAATACCTACGATTACGCCAGAATAACCGTGGACGGCAAACCCATTCCTGCCAATCAAAAAGTCAGTTTTTCGCCAAGCATGGTGTTTGTGAAAATTTATCTCGCCGGAGCCGATTCGTTATTGCGAAACGAAGTTTTAAAATTAGGGCAGGTAAAAAAAATCGATTATTACCCCAATTTCCCAAACGGAGAAGCGCGTATCGCCGCGGAACCGCTGAACGCCGAAATCTATTTGTACGATCGGAACAATCTGCCGGTGGGTTCGGGAAAGACCTCTTTAATTGTCAAACGATTGCCCACTGGACCCTATTATTTGAAAATCACGGCTGAAGGGTATCGTGATCATAACGAAACCATTGTGCTGACGCCCGGTCAAATTATTGAACGATCGGTTAAGCTGGAACCCGAAACGATAGCGCAAAAATCGCAGCCGTACAAAAAAACGCATCCAAATGAGTCGTCCGGTTCCAAGGCGTGGCAGGCAACCATATTCCTGAATCCCGTATTAATTGAGCCGGGAACGTATCTTCATCAATGGACATGGAATCCGGCGTCAAATCAACACGGATTTATTCTCGGAGGCGGAGGCGTCTTTGAAAATTACGACGCTTCTTACGGGATTTCACTTGATAAACCATATACGGAGTATTCGGTCCGGAATCGGTTTTATTACACCGTTTTGAGGATTGGAGGTAAAAAGTTTGGTTTTGCGTTGAATTACGGAAAGAGAATTCTGGAATCCGAAGAAAAAAAAGACGTGAATCCGGAATTGACTTCTTTGCGGTCTTTTAAGCAGATTTCCGAAATTATTTCACCCGTAGTCTCCTACAGGTTTTCATTCGGATTAAGTCTGGCTTTACGGGGGAATTTTCACAACAATAAATATATCAGCATACTTCAGAACGAGTATCGGGACAGCAACCGCATTACCACAATCGACGCGGGCATACAGCAGAACTTTAACGACGTGCTCTTTTTAGGCGTTTATGCCAATGAAATTAAATTATACGTGGACGGCGAAGAAATAAAATCGGACGATCGACCCAGAATTATTGAGGCAAGCGCGGATTTAAGAATGGGTAAATTATGGATTGGCGGCGGCTGGCGGCTGAACCGGATCTTTTCGCTGAAGGATTCAACCATATATTTCAAAGCCACGCTCAAGATGACAAAGGCTCTGTGGATAACGGGTCTTTATTCAAAGAGCAACAATTATTTTGTCACTGATCTCAGAACAAATTTACCGGCTCCGGTTACAATTCTCAGCGCGGGACTGCGTTGGGATATGGACGGGTTAATTTTGGGATATGATGTTATTAAAATGAATTTTTCAGATGCAAATTCAATCCCGCTCGTTTTGGGCGAAGAAAGGTCTTTCATCGATCGTAGTCATGTAAGGCATGTTGTGTCGGTAAATCTTAGCCTGTAAAACATAACCCTGGCAAGCCGGTACCATACCAGAGATATTGTTGTTAATGGTTATTGGTTAAGGGTTAAGAGTTAAGGGACAAGGTCGTGACGCGTAATGCGTGACGAGTAAGACAAAAGACTATCAGAAAGCAGTGACCACAAGCTACCGTGTTAAAGGATTTGAAGAGGTTCGCTTAACGCTTACACCCTTAACGATTAACGAAAAAAGTAACGAGTGACAAAGTGACAAAGTTAGGGTTTTCGGAGGATAGAAGAAAAGGGTTTAATTGTTTAGTTGTTTAATTTAAAGTGGAAGATGAGTATCAGAATACAGAAAGCCGTAATGCGTAATTAAAAAACGGAGGTAATTTTCCTTTGTGTGCTTTGAGACTGCTTTGAGAACTTTGCGGTTTTATTTTTTTAGCGTCCGTCAGATGAAATGCAAAGTGACTCGACAGGCTCCCTTCGACAAGCTCTCTTCGACAAGCTCAGGGAGCGTAACAAGTAACCGGTTCCGCTTGCACCCTTAACCCTTACCCTTACACGCTTAATAAAAAAGAAAAGATTTCAGTGTTAATAATTAATAATACAGCTTTCGAATCGTTGTTTCCGTTTTCGTTTATGCCTCTGTCAAAGAAAAACTAATTTAAGTCCGAACAAAGATGGGTTTTCAAATTTCAGCTCCTTCGGGCGGATTTTAAATATTGTGGCAAGAGACGTTTTGCGGTTATCGGGCATCAAATGACGTTCGGTCTGAATCGTTAAAAATTTCGACCCCTTTTATGATTGTTAATTTTTTGAAAAAACAGACCAACCTTCTTGCGGATTATGTGTAAATAATTTATAATTGATAAACTGCGGAATAGGCAGGGATGCGGACGATTCCGGTTTTTTTAAAATCCGGAAAATTAAAAAAAAGCAGAATAAAATATTGAAATTCGGAGTTTTAAGATTCTAATCTACAATCACGGGAGCATCAAATGAAATGGATTTTCAAAGCTGTAGTTATTTTGTTGATTTTTGTTTTTTCTGCCATGGCTGCGGAACTTTATATGCCGTTAAATTTGCAAAAAGCATATAAAAAGGGCACGCGTTCTTATGACGGCGCGCCGGGCTCCGATTACTGGCAAAATTATTCTCAGTACAAAATTAAAGTGAAACTGGAGCCTTCGACAAGAATCATAACAGGCAGCGAAACTATCGTTTATCACAACGAAAGTCCCGATACATTAAGACGATTGGTCATCCGCCTTTATCAGGATATTTTTAAAAAGGGGAATTTAAGAGATTGGCAGGTTTCGAGCGAAGATCTGCACGACGGAGTGCAGATAAGCAAGTTGTTTGTCGATGATAAACCAGTTGAATTAAAGGGAAAAACAACTCCCGTCCGACGCTCGGGAACCAATCTGTTCCTGAAATTAGAAGATTCGCTGCCGCCGGGACAATCGGTAAAATTAGAATTTGACTGGCAGGTACGTTTGCCTCACAAATCGAATATCCGCATGGGCACCTACGATTCAACCTCTTTCCATGTCGCTTACTGGTATCCGCAAATGGCTGTTTATGACGATATTCAGGGTTGGGATTCTTATAATTACAGCGGACTGCAGGAGTTTTACAACGACTTTTCGGATTACGAGGTGGAAATTACCGTTCCGAAAGGATTTGTGGTTTGGGCTACCGGCAGATTGCAAAATATTGATCGGGTTTTGGAACCCAAATATAAAGAACGCTATCAAAAGGCGTTAACCTCAGGTGAAATAGTTCGGGTTATTACCGAAACTGATTTGGAAAAAGGCGAAATCACAAAGCCAAATGAGTGGAACACCTGGAAATATGCGGCGCAGGGAGTGCCGGATTTTGCCTTTTCGACCAGCGATCATTATCTGTGGGATTTAACCAGCGCGGTGGCGGATAGCCAGACAGACAGAAGGGTTTTGATCGGAGCCG
>JAJRSN010000114.1 GCA_024278715.1 Calditrichota bacterium | reverse complement strand
TTCTACACGGACGGCCTGCAGAATGGCGGTTTGTTCTACAGCCAGATCAATAAATTCTTCAGCATCCTGCGGACTGGCCAAACCGCCCAACCCTGTGGTGATTTGCGCTTTTAAAATTTCTTGAAGTTCTTTATTGGTTAACACTTTATTTCCCTCCAAACTTTCATTTTTCATTTTTCTTTTTTCTTTTGTCTTTTGTCTTAAAGGATAGGCAATCCTTTGTAATCCTTTTGCACCTTTTGCGGATCTTCGTCGTCGCGTCCTTCGGCCGATTGTTTGCCGGGGCTGGCTTTTTCCACAGCTTCCAGACGCTTCTGGAACTCCGTTAACTGGCCTTCCAGTTTTTCTATGGTTTCGTTAATCTTCTGGAACTGTTCATTTAGATCCGGATGGCCAGTTTGGGTTTGCTCGTTTTTTTGAACAGGTTCTTCGCCCTGGTTTTGCGGGTTTTGATTTTTATTGGTATTCACGGTGATCCCTCCTTCATCTAAAAAACTTAAAAATTGATTGATCGATTCTTTAATGGCCGCCTGCTTATCTGTAATATTATCGTCGTTTAGAATTTCCAGAATGGCGTCGTTTAAGGCCCAGGCTGCCTGGCGCAATTGATCGGCGGCAAACTGGCTGTTAAAATCTTTTTTAAAGGGCGTAAACAAACGTTTAAGTAATTTGTGCAGCGGGGAATCTTTTTTCACAATAATCTCTTCGCTGGTCGAGGGGAATCCTTTCTCAATCCTTTTACCAAAACCGCCCATGCTAATGCCGGTAATTTCGCCATCTTTAATCTGTTGCCAGGTTTCATCGTTTTCCACCTTAATGCCCACCGCCCAAGCGCCTTCCGGTTCGTTGGGGAATAATGGATCGTTTTTGCGGATAAGCCAGCTTTCGGCCACAAAGCCCTCGTCGGCTTCATAATCATGTTGTTTATCGATGTTGGTGGTGCGTCGGGCCTTCATAAAATTGTGAGCGGCTTTCTCGATCTCTTCGGCGGTCATAAAATCGCCGTGAGCGTCTTCTTCATCTGGCGCATAAACCACGCCATAAACCATGCGCTTTTCAGCGTCAACTTTTAAAATGGGAACCGTTCTCTCAATGACGGGTTTTTGCTTATCATCCGCCTTCCAGATGATTGTGCGGTTATTAGCGCCTTTATCTACCAGACTAAGGAATAAAACCTGAACGTCTTTTAATTCGGCAGGCATGTTTTGTCTCCAGTTTTTATTCAATCCGGAAACAATTTAAGATTGGTAAGTGTTTATTAAAACGTGATTTTAGCCACGATTAACGAGATTGATGATTGATGATTGACGAATGACGAATGATGATTGTCGATTGATGATTGATGATTGACAATTAATATTCATCAATCATAAATCATCAATCATAAATCGCCAAGTTGAGATGCTTTTTGCGAGAGGGTGGAAGGATGTTCCCACCAGTATTTAGCGGAAGGTTTATTCGTAAAACCTCTAATATTAGGAATAACTTCTTCGAAGTGTTCTAAAATCCACCGGTCGGCTTTTTCAATGGCCTTTCTTTGCTCCTCGGTTAGTTCATTCGGAAATAATTCCATATAATCCTCTATAGTTTCGCGAGCTAAAATAATAATATCCTGTTCTTCAGGGAGCTCATCTGGATTGGCCAGGTCTTTATAGTTCCTGGTATATTGAATAAAAGCCGTGGGGAACCATTTTTTTATTTTATCTGGAGTAATTTCTTCCATTGCTCATTCATTTTTTTTCTTTTTTCTTTTGTCTTTTATCTTTTATCTTTTTTCTTTTATTAATCGTCCTGCCTTTTTTCATTAATATATATTTGCTTTTTTTCGATTTCAATGTTTTTTCTGTTGTACGATTAATGCCAAAAAATGTTTTAATCTTATTACGCACGGGATCAATCGATAAAAACAGAGTATCATCAGTGAATATGACCCTCGGCTCTTTAGATAAATACAATTGCAAATAGATGTCCCTTCCGCCGCGCCGAATCAAATCCATTAACTGCGCGTTCATTTCTTCAATACTTTTCCATTGCGTAAATTCTTCGTCTTTGTGTTTATTAAAATGCGCCTGCATATTATCCCAACCGGCGCCCTGAACGCGGGTAACCAGTTTTTTTAATTCTTTAACGCTCAATTGCTCCTGATTGTTAATAATATAAGTTAATGAATCTTTTAATAACTTACCCGCTCCGGCAACGGTTAAGTCGATTTCCGATATTTTAGGCGGTATTTTCGCTTTAACCGTGCGCGTGCGGCAATTAAAATGATAGGGCGGTAGCGCAAGGCCGTTCGGCAGTTTGGACGTGGGCTTGCCTTCCACCTGGTCTGGACGCATCCAGGGCGCAATTTGTTTAACCTCTTCCGGATTCTGGGCGTTAAGCAATTTATTTTTAAGCTCCACAGCCTGACTCACATGAAAAACGCGCCCGTGCATTTGCCGGCAAATTTCCGTTGTGCGATGATCCAACACCGCTTTAACCTGATAATATTCAACCCCCGCCTGAATGTAGCCGTCCACATGCCCCAGCTCACGAGATCTCGTTACCACGTGATTGGCAAAGCCTTCCCAATAGCGCCAGCTAAATTGCTGCAATTCGTTGCTCAGGGCGCTTTCAAACAACTTTCCGGCCTGGGAGCGACTTAAACCTTCCGCAATGATTGTTTGCCCGATTCTGGTTACTCGATCGGCCAGTTGTCGATCAAAAAAGGAATGCACCCAATAAATATTGTGATTTTGCAGGGCGGCAATGGCCTTATGATCAATTTGTTGCAAAGTAGGCGTAACCTGCAAAACGTCTTTTACGCCTTCGATGTATGTGGAAAGGTGCGTTTCGTAAAGCGGTTGCGCTACTTCATTGGCAAGGGCTTCGCCTAGGCGAATTTTAAGCGCTTCGATAATCATGTCTAATTCAGTTCTGGAAAAAAACTGTTCGCCTTTGATTTGGCGAATGACTTCATTAATAACTAGACGCGTGTTTTCGTCCCAGCTGCGCATCAAAACATCTAATAATTCATTGGCAATGCGATCGTATCGATCTTTTTTTACAATGGCCCAGATCTTCCGCAACTCGATTAACGATTTATAAATAAAATATTTTTTCATGGAATATTTACCGAATGAATAAAAGAAAATTCGAATATCGAATATCGAAATCCGAAACGATGTTTTGAACATTCGTATTTTGAAAATTTGGCATTGTTTCGAATTTCGAATTTCGGATTTCGAATTTAATCTAAAACTCCGTTCACTTTCCGTTCACTTTCGCCTCTATTGCATTTTTTTTACATGGCAATACTTTTACCTATCCTAAATTAAAATCGGCCTTTTCAAGCGATTTTCGCAATTCGACCAGAATTTTTATTAAATCCTGTAAATTCGTTTTCTGCTGCCGCGGTTTACGTCCGATTTCCTCCCGCACTTCATCCGGATCCAGCACGCCGGCGCCGATCATTTTTTCGTAATATTCAGCGTCGGCTTTTTGATCGGTAATATCCATTTCGGTCAATTTCAATTTCCATTTATGTTCGCCAAAACTTTTGAGTATAGTCTGATTCAACATATACTCCAATTTGCGCTGTTCCGGATCGATTTGCGTTTCCTTGAAAATTTTAAGCTGGCCGGCGGTTTCGCCCCCGCCGCCTAATTGCCCGGCACTCATAATGCCCAGCATGCGCGGCGGCACGCCATGAATGGCGATTACTTCGTCGCGATTAAACGTGCGCATACGGTGAAAACTCATATCGCGATTGGAGCCTTCCTTATCGATGCGTTCAATATGAATTTTGACGTTGGGGTCATCGTTGGCAATCACCATTACTTTGCCGCTGTTTTGCGTGCCGATCATATTGTTTTTCAGGAAATTTTTGAGCTGCGCGCGCGCCTTACGGCTCAACTCACCGCCTTCTATAATAATCAAAAATCTGGCCATCAGGCCCTGCGAAAATTCGTAAGCGTTATATTCCACGGCATTGCGATCCATGCCCATGGTGGCCATGGCCGTAATCCATTCCGGCAGGCCATAGTAATCGTCCATAGGATCGTAATTCAAATAATGCAAAACCTCGTTGCGTTTGCCTTTGCGATCGCCAAAGTTATTAAATTCTACTTTTTTAAACGTGCGAACCTGAAAGTATCCGCTAAAATCCCGTTTGCGGCGCATGGTACGACCGGGAATGTGGTAAACTTCCACTGCCTCGCCTTTGGTATTGCGCACGATTTCTAAAAAGCCATTGCCAATAGCGTAATAGTCAATCAGCATTTTAAAAAGAATTTGCGAGAAATTTTCCAGTTTGGGATTGGGATTTTCCAGGAAAGCCATAATTTGCCTGTATGCCGTGTCCGGTTCCTTATCATCCTCGTCCGTGGTCAGGCTCCATCCCAGTGCGCCGGTGACGGCTGCTTTTAAATACACGCAACGCTTGTGCCAGGAATTTACTTCAAGGTAAAACAACAAATCATCGAACTTGTAACGTGGTTCTATAATGGGCAGACCTTTAAAATCATCTCTAATTTGCTGGCTCTGTTTTTTGATTGTTCGATGAGCCTTTTCAAATAAAACATCGCCATCGTTGGTAATAGCCCAAATTTCCGTTTGTTTGCTCATGATTTACCTTTCAATTTTTCGTACCAACGAGATCCAAACCAGAAGCCCAGCACAATGCTAACCCACATACCTAGGGCGGCGGGCATCTCTTTATTGATAAATCCGAAAGCCTGACCAATAACCCAAAAAGCGCCCAAAAGCCCGAACAACCAGGTGAAAAACGGCCGAATCAAAGCGCGCATCATTAAAATAAAGCGCGGCACCTGATCGGCGCGACCTTCATATTGCAAAAAGAAATTACGCAGGCTTTCGTTTTCTCTTATCGCCAGTTCTAAAAACGTGGTTTTAAACTGATTTTTAATCTTTTCCGCCTTAACCTTATCCGGCACCAGGCGGTCGAAAACTTTATCCGTAATTTTTAAAATATCGCCTAACATATTTTCCTAAAAAATTCGAATATCGAAATACGAAACTCGAAACAATATCAAATTTTCAAAATACTAAAGCATGCTTTGGATTGCGACGACTCATCGTCGCTTTTAAACTAGATTACGCCCACTGTTCAAAACATCGTTTCGAATTTCGGATTTATTTTTTTTAAATAACCATTATTATGGCCATAACCACTGCCCCGGCAATATCGCCCAGCGCATCTAAAAAAAAGCGCTTTTTACTGCCGTATATTTTTTCCACATCGTCCTTAAAATATTCAAATATTTCCCAGACAATGGCCAGACCTAAAACAACATCAACCGCCAATTGTCCATTATGAAAAAAATGGACGATTAATCTGGCCAAAAATCCTCCGGCTATAATATGAAACCACAACCAACGATTTTGATAAACAGCGTATTTAAATAATGAATTCATAAGTATTCCCTAATCCATCGATCATCATTCATAAATCGTCAATCATCAATCATCAATCATAAATCCCCTGAACCAATCCATATCCATATTCGGGCAGCTTTTCAACGGATCGAATTCATAATGCCCGTAAATCTGATTAACGTTTAGTTGAAACTGCTTCATCAATAATTTTAGCAAATTTACCAAACTATAAAGCTGCGCCTTACTAAAAGTCTTCACGCCTACCAGCGCCACGCCGATGGAATCGTAATTATGGCCGCGGCAATGGGCGCCTATCTTTTCGATCGGTCGGCCTTCTAAAATGAGTCCATCGTGTTCCGGAACCGGTTGCAAATTCTTAAGATTTTGATATTCCGGATACACATTGCCAATCAAAAAATGATAGCCAATGCCGTCCCATCCGCGCTGCTTATGCCAGGCATCGATTACCTGCACATTGCCCCATTCGCTATCTGTGCAATGAATAATAATTTTTTTAATAGGTCTCATTTCCAGGTTCCCAGTTCCCAATTTTAAATCACTGTAATCTCCGTCTCTCCCGTACGCCCGGTAATTTGTTCCAATAGCCGAATAGCGCCTTCCAGCGCGTCCGGACCGTCGTCATGCGCGCCATCGGGAAAATCTAATAATTGTTCAATCAAAAGCTCGTTATCGCCCGCGCCGTCAACAAAACGGATCAGGCCGTTTTCTACCAGCGGCGAAAGGCGCTCGATGCGCAATTCTTTATTTTCTTTTTGCACCACAGTTTTAATAGGTAAATGAAAGCCTTCTTCTTTAGCCGCACGCTGAAATTCCTTCTTTAATAAAATCTGAAAACCGTTGGTCTCCAGTCCAATACGATGCGGACGGATTTCATCATAAAGCGTATAGGTACGACGAATCATGCGATCGATACTAGCCTGTTTAATCCAGGAAAAAAGTACATCATAATATTGGCCCGTCCATCCCACAAACACCACGGCTTTAAAATCGTTTTTGCGCGTGGCTCCCACGCTGGGATCGATAAAACCGGCAATACGTTTGTACTTGTCTTCCGGCCTGGGAATGCGCACAATCCACTGATCCTGAAAGGGCCGTGTTTCATCCGATAAAATGCGCAAAAGATATTCTTTGGAATAAGCAATAATGCCGATTAATTTACGTATTTTTTTAAGACGCTGAATGGGGAAGCGCTGGGGGCAGGTGGCGCGACCGCGCATATTTTCCGCAGGCAATAAAAAGGTTTTTACCTCCGGATTTTTTTCCAGCTCGCTGGCTGCGCAATAGCGAGCAAGACGCGTGCATAAGTAAAATATTTGAAAACGCTCCGCCATGGCAGGGAATAGCTGTTCGTAAATATATTTTACGCGCTTTTTGGTTTGCTCCGGATTTTTAACGTTTTCGTCGTTTTCAAAGTCATCCACAAAGGCAATGCCCGGGCGGTGCTGCATATAGCGCCGACCGCGAATTTTGCTTTTGTAACCAAAGGCCTGCCATTTTACGCCGCTGGTGGTTACAAATGCGTCTTCAGCCCAGTCGTAGCTTTGCAGGCTGCCAAAATCCTGTTTGATGCGCGGGTTTTCTTCCAATTCCACTTTTACGGGCATCATTAAATCAATGGCCTGATCTTCCACATCGCTAATCACTATGATATAAGGCGCCAATTTATAAAGCGTGGCATATAAGCCATAGGCCGTAATAAAATAAGTGGATTTGCCCCATCCTCTAAAGGCCATAATTTGCATAATATCATTCCAGTGGCCTAAAAATTTGGTTAAAAATTTTTGCCAGCGGTCAAATTCTTCTTCAAAATGGTGGGGCAGATAGGTTTTGCAAAAATATAAAAAATCTTCTTTAGCCTTTGCCCGCCGTTTGGCTTTGCCCTGTTCCGTATCGTCGGCAAAAGGTTTTGCTTCGGCCCGAATGCGGCGAATTAATTCTTCCGCCCGCCGATCATATTCTCTTACGCTTAGCTTCTTCGCCATCTTATTAACTATAGTTTTAATTGACCATTGACGCTTGACGATTGACGATTGACGATTAATATTCATCAATCATCAATCATAAATCATCAATCATCAATCATCAATCATACCTATTTATACCTCTCCCGCATATATACCAGAAAATCCGGCAGCAACTCCTGTATCTTTTCATAAAGCCCGGCGTTTTTCTGTTGCAGGTAATAGGCAAACTGTTCCATCACCAGCAGGGTGCTGCCCAAAATATCTACTTCGTTGTCCAGGCTTTTGATGCTTTTTATGGCCTTTACAATGCGATCCACGCTTTTGGCGTCTAACTTTTGCAGGTTGCGCACATCGTCTGCCAGCAGCTTCATCAACTTTTCGGAAACAAACTGGGCGGAAGTTTCCAGTTCGTATTTGCGTTCGTCCCAGTTGCGTTCTTTTTTCCAGCGGTAAAGCGTGGTTCGGCTAACGCCCAAGGCTGCGGCAATCTTTTCGATCGGTTTGCCTTCGCGGATGTACATGCGTTCTGCCTGAGGCAACAGATTCTTGGCCATTATTCAACCTCATCTTAATTACAAATTAGAAATTACCCGGGGCAATTATCAATCGACAATCGTCAATCATCAATCATAAAATTTCCTTAAACCGTTTTTTTTGTTAAATTACAAAGGTAAAAGGCCTTCTAAAACGTGAATAACAACACGTAAAATCAATAGAAAAGGCAGGGAAATGAGAAAGATAGGTTTTACCGTAAATTTCCAAATAAACAAAGCGGGCCGATAAGCCCGCTTTTTATTTTAAATCCAACCGATTTTTATATTATTGGAATGCGCCTCATGTTCGATCCATTTTATGTAACTGATTATTTTAGCCATATCTTTAATAAATTTTTTCGAATGATTTTTTATAATCGCTATCATTAATTGCGCCGAAAATTTTAAAAGATAAAAAATAATCTTTGAATTAAAAAAAGGCGTATTTTTAATAATCGCATTAATGGTAATAATAATAAATTGTTTCCTTATTCTTTCTAAATCTTCATTATTTTTTGCTTTTATTTTATAAATTTTATTTGTTTTATTTTTTGCCTCTTTAAGATTTCGGATTAAATTTTTTAATCGAAAAGTATATTGTTTATGTAAATTGTAGTAATGTATAATTGAATTCAATAAATCTAAAATTTCCATGTAGTTTGAATAATCTTCTTTTGATAGGTTAAAATTTTCTCTTCTTAAAACGCTCATTATATCCCTGCGCAACTGGCAATATTCAAATAAAATCCGATCATGATTTTTCATTCGATTAAATTTAATAATATAGTAGATCGCAATTAATAAAACCGGGGATAATATTAATTCTAACATATTATTCCCCTTCCATTTTTTTGAAATGATCTTTTAACAAGTTTAAAAACATCTCCCTGTATTCTCGGTTTTCCTCAGCTAATTTATCTATCTCTTTTTGTCTATCTTTCAATCTATCATTATATAATTTCCATATCCAAAAATGAGCGCTTATAAAAAAGAAAACAAATAATCCGCCAACTAATCCTAACTCCTTTGTTAATTCTAACACATTTTTTAAAATATCGTTTACCGCATTTAAATCCATAGATTTATTTCGATATTTAGTTAAAATTCTTTAAAAGCATAACTAATCTTGTTCAAAATGAAAATAATAAAACGCGTGTAAAATGTCAAAAATCACATAAATAATAAACAAAGCGGGCCGATAAGCCCGCTTTTTTTTAGGATGTATTACAAATTCTAATTTAATACTTTTTTTACAGGCTTAATCATTTCTGCAGATAATTGTTGCACATATTTATTATCCTGTTCTTTAGGATTAATATTGCTAATTTCTTCTAAATCGATCTTTAATACTTCTTTCATTATCTTTAAAGTTTTTAATTCTTTGGATCCCAAAATATTCTTTAACAAATCCATTGTTCTACTCCTTAAAATATTATTAAACGGTTTTAGCACAACAAGGGCAAATTAATTCTTCATTTAAAGCGCAATTATCAGGCAAGTTATCCTTTTTACCGCATGAATAATTACCTAAACAGCCACATATTTCACAAGGTGTTGCCTCTTTAATAGATTCTAAACAATTTTCACAAAGGAAATCGCCCATAAAATCAAATGCTCCTTCCTTTCCGCAAATATCGCATTTTTCATTTTCGTCGTATGGCACGTCTCTACTCATTCTTAATTTCCTCCCATACTATTCCAGTACCATCACACGTCCTGCATTTCTCCGGTGCAAGACTTGATGATCCCCAATATCCAGTAGTTTGATCATAAAAACCATTCGGAACTATTCCATTGCCATTGCATACTGGACAACGATGTGGAGTTTTATTTGATGTTGTCTTTTTAATTTTTCCAGCATCTTTAAAAATCGGTGGTTTTGGTAAACAAAAAGGGCATCTTGCAAATTTTTTACCTGAATATTTCGGAGCGCCAAAATGGTTATTACAAAATACCGTTTGTGCTACCAATTCATCTATCCATCTAAGATGATCTGGGTTATTACAAATTGCATCGCTCATATTTAATTCTCCCTTCGTTTAACAAATCATTCCACCGGAACGCTTTCGCGTCCGGTGAATTCGGGCGTTCTACTCCTTCTACAATCGATAATCGCCAATCATCAATCACCCCGCCGTGCTGGGCCCCTTTCGGGGTAAATCATCAATTCAATCATAAATCATCAATCCCCAATCGCCAATCATCGCCCCTTCACCTCTTCTTCGGATACACAATATAATCCACCTGCGCTTCGCTTAAAAAATATTTATCGGCTAACATAATAATAGCCTCTTTAGCGCCGTAAATGTGTTTTAAGCGCTTAAATTCCCGCCGAATTTTGCGATCGCGAATAATAATCATTACATGGTCGGCAATGCGCTCAATTTCGTGTTTGTTGAACTTTTGTATTTCCCGTTTTAATTGATTGACATCCATTCCGTTAACCGTTCAGCTATTTTGTTTAAAATAGTTTTCCAGTTGATTATGATTATTCACAATTTTATTGAATAATTCTTTTAAAATCTGGATTTCTTCCGGTTCGATACAAACATCTAAAAAAGTAATACCATGGTGTTTTAAATATAAACGGGCCGATTGGCGCCCGTTTTTCTTTATTATTTCCAGGCTGTGGCGCTCATCTCGATAAACAATTCTATCCATTATTTTGGCCTTCCATTTTTAATTGGGCTATGTAATTTTGGGCCTCTTCCATGGTTTTAAATTTTTTGATCACTTTAAAGTTTTTACGCACCCAGTATTCATTGTTAACCATTTTTATAATTGAATAAAAATCACGTTCTTCAATAAGTTGCGCTTGCATTTTGCCTCCGAAATTGATTATTCGAGTAAGCGTTTAAGCAAAATAAAATAAAAGACGCGCGACGAGAGAGTAACAAGTGACGCGTAACTCGTGACGAGTTTGATAATGTTGAAGTTACTTGTCACGTGTCACGCGTTACGTTATTACTTGTCACGCGTCACGTGTCACGCGTTACTTTTATGCCACATCCGCATCACTGGCGGTTTTAATCTCATACCAGAACGTTTCGTCCTGCACCACTTCCACGCCCAGGCTGCGCAAGGTTTCGGCGTCCACTTTTTTAGTGGTAAAATCCTGAATGATCTGTTCTTTGTTCACATCTTCTTTAATGCGGATGTATTGTTTTTTAAACGGTGTGCGTTTGATGACTTCCAAAACCGCCTTCCAGGTAAAACCTTTTAAACTTTTTGCTTTAGGCGTGCCTGTTTTGCTTCAGATGGAATTGGACTTTTGCTAAGTTGTATTGTAAACTAAAGAAACAAGAGAAAGGAGCCATCCATGTCCAATTCCAGACGCAAATTTTCAGCCGAGCAAAAGGTTCGCATTTTACGGGAACAT
>JAJRSN010000009.1 GCA_024278715.1 Calditrichota bacterium | reverse complement strand
GATCAGAGGGCTTCACGGCGTGGGGGCAAGCCTGAGATTGCTCACCACGTCACACTGGCGGAAGAGGCAAAACCCATGAGATAGTTGTAAACCGAACCGGGCACGTAAAAGCTTGTCGTCTTGTCAGCGCCGTTGTCTTTGTATCAATATTGATAGTGATGCGGTAGCGGTCAGTCCCACAACCACCCTGGCAGCGGTAAAGTAATGGTCGCCGTGCTTTCTTCCTTCGTCAGAGCCCTGCTGGTAAGGCGCGGGCAGCCATCATGTAGCATTCTCCGGCTCGTTTGTCAGGCAAATAATTAAAAAACTGCCAACTTGTGATTTGTCCGTTCTGTGCTTTTTACACTGCGGACTCGTGCTGACATTATCAGAATCAACACCGACAACAGCCTAATACACAAGCTGTTCAGGCTTGCCGTGCCAGCCTCCTTATTTGGTACACCATTTTGGGTGCTTAACAGCAAAAAATTAAACGCCCGTAGTAATCGCCGCCACGGGGCGACAGACAAACGCATGGTGCCCGGCGGTCTGCCGTCCCTGTCTTAGCAGCTCCACCAATCGCCTCGGGTGTAGTAAATCGCCAGTCGAATGCGCATGGTGAAACTCGGGATCATCGCACATGAATGCTGCCTTCCGAAAGAAATACTTTAATCGCCTTAACCTGTTCTCAATACTCAATTTTGTTAATGGTATTAACTATCACTAAATTCAGGAATTGCCGTGATACGTGAACCGTATATCCGGTGGTGTGAGAGGTTAAGAGACGTGAGTCCCTTTCCTACTTGATTTGAATCGATGGATGTAAAATATTCTTCCCAATAAAAACTTACCGGAAGTTCAAATGAGTCCGCTAAAAATTCTCGACGAACGCGGCTTTGAAAGCGCATTGACCGACTTAACGCGACGGGATAAAGATTTAAACTTTATTGTGGAAACCTTTGGCAAGCCGCCTTTTTGGAGACGTGAACCGGGGTTTGCCACCTTGGTTCAAATAATTCTGGAGCAGCAGGTGTCTCTTGCTTCCGCCCGCTCCGCATATCAAAAATTGTTAAAAAGACTCAATACATTGACTCCGCGAAAATTTCTGACCCTTGACGAACAGGAGTTGAAACAAATCGGATTCAGCAGACAAAAGGCGCATTACTGTCGTGAACTGGCTAAAACCATTGAATCGGGCGAGTTTGATTTGGACGATCTGCAAAAAAGGGATGATCGGCAAGCAATGGAGCGGTTAATGAATTTGAAGGGAATAGGCACTTGGACCGCGGAGGTGTATTTGTTGATGGCTTTAAAACGCGCCGATGTCTTCCCGCGAAAGGATCTTGCTCTGGCAATAGCCGTGAAACGGTTGAAAAAATCGGAGAGCCTGCCCACCTTTGACGAACTGCAAGAATTAAGTCGTTGCTGGAAACCGTACCGGGCGGTGGCGGCGCGACTGCTCTGGTATTTCTATCTGAACTCCGTTTGATACTTCGCAGCTCTGAAATCTTTACTAAAAAACAATGCGTCCGTTTTTAAAGCGGATCGTTTTGCGGATTCCGAACGTTGCACTACTCGTAAATCATTTTGCGTGTCATGCCGCCGTCGATGACAAAGTTGGTGCCCGTGATAAAGTCGTTCTCCTGCTTAAGTAAAAAGAACACCATATTGGCAATGTCCTCAGGCTTGCCCACGCGTCCCGCGGGATGCTGTGAATGGTCTTCGGGGGTAAGTTCGTCGATCCCGCTCTGTTTCGCGTCTTGCCATTCCCGCGTGTCTATCCAGCCGGGACTAATGCAATTAACGCGCACTTCGGGTCCCAAACTGATCGCCAGCGCATGAGTTAAAGCGAGAATTCCGCCTTTTGATGCGGAATAGGCTTCGGTGTTCGGCTCGGACATTAAAGCGCGGGTTGAAGCAATGTTAATGATGCAGCCGCGAGATTTTTTTAAATAGGGAACAGCGTGTTTTGCCGTTAAAAAGCAACCCGTCAAATTAACCGAAAGCACGCGATTCCACTCGCTTAACTCCAATTCGGTTATCGGTTTATTAACGGCGGTAGCGGCATTGTTGATAACCGCGTCCAGGCGACCGGCTTTTTTCGCTAAATCCGAGATGCTTTGCCGGATAAAATCCTCATCGCCCGTATCCCCGTGGTAAACAATAACCTCTCCCAATGCTGAAAGTTCCGTTTTTGTCCTTGCCGATTTTTCTCTTTGGATATCGATTAGTCCCACGAGCATGTTGTTTTTAAGCAATAATGCGGCTATGCACTTGCCGATACCCTGCGCCGCGCCGGTTATCAATACACATCGTTTATCAGCCATAAAGACAACTCCGTTATTAAATTTATACCTAAATTCTTGCTTTTTTTGACAGAATCTGTTAAGCGACTTCTCCGGTTACTCGTCACGACCTTTTTCGCTAATTCGTTAAGCGTTAAGCGGCTTCTCCAGCCACCTCAGTACGTCAAACCGGCGTAACGGCTTTCCGCATTCTGCTTTCTGATAGTTTTTTTATTTTTTATTTTGTCTTTTTTCTTTTTTCCTTTTTCTTACTCATCACGCGTCACGGCTTTCATCTTTCATCTTTCATCTTATTACTCGTCACATCTCAGCCGCCGTTGAATTTGATTGATAATAAAAGTATCTGGTTTACGAATCAATTATTTTCGTCTCTTCCGGAATTGCGGCGCGTTAGAACCGTTATCTCCCGTTAAATCTGCGATTATGTTTGTAAAAAAAATCAAATTACTTTAATTTATTAAACGAGCTTTAAATTAGGAGTCGAACATGTCAGACATAATGCGTCCAATTCCCTTTGAGAATTTATTGAACCGGATTCTGAAAGAATTTACCCGCACCCGCAAAATTTTTAGTCTTCCTTTTGGAAAATTCTTCTTTAAAAAAAGTGACAACCGGATCAGAATTTTCGGCGATTCTCTGGAAACTCCGTTGGGTCCGGCTGCCGGTCCTCATACTCAGCTCGCCCAGAATATTGTGGTTTCTTATCTTGCCGGGGGACGATTCTTTGAATTGAAAACCGTACAAAAGCTTGATCGCTTAAAAATTCACAAACCCTGCATCGAAGCCGAAGACGAAGGCTATAATGTGGAATGGTCACAGGAGCTCACGCTTGATCAATCGTACCGCGAATACGTAAAAGCCTGGTTTTTAATACATTTTTTAAAAGAATTGTTCGGATTTTCCCGAACGGAGGAGCGGGGATTTATTTTTAATATGAGCGTGGGTTACGATCTGGAAGGAATTAAAACGCCCGGGATGGAGCGCTTTATTAACGAATTAATCGACGCCTCTTCAACCGAATTATTTTCCGAATACCAAAAACTCTTCATGGAAAAATTAAAACAGCAGGAATTTAATGATTTGATAACGGAGATTGCCGGAAATAGTCGCAAACAAACAATAGATCGAATTAAAAATGCGATTGAAAATATCTCTGCTAATATCTCCTCTTCCGTTACCGTATCGACAATGCACGGATGTCCTCCTGACGAAATCGAAGCCATTTGCCGATACCTGATAAGCGAAAAGGGATTGCACACTTACGTTAAGTTAAATCCGACTTTATTGGGATTTGAGAAAGTTCGGAGCACGCTCGATCGTCTGGGGTACAAGTATGTTGAGTTGGATCGGAAGGCGTTTGATCAAGATCTGCAATATTCGGATGCCGTGCCGATGATTCGCCGTTTGCAGAAATTTGCAGCTTCTCGCGGTAAACAATTCGGAATAAAACTTTCCAATACTCTGGGAATGAAAAACGTTCGGAACCGGCTGCCCGGCGAAGAGATGTACATGTCCGGAAGGGCACTTTTTCCGCTTACCGTCGCCCTTGCCTGGGTGTTAGCCAAAGAATTCGACGGGCGGCTGCAAATTTCCTATTCCGGCGGCGCTTCGCATCATAATGTGGAACGCATTTTGAAAACAGGTATCTATCCCGTGACCATGGTAACCGATTTGCTGAAACCTGGCGGATATGCCCGATTGCTGCAAATGGTAGAAAAGGTGGAAATGTTTCACTGGAAAGACTGGTTACGTGGCGACCGTTTAAACCTTAAAAAATTAGAAAGCCTTGTTGAAGAAGCGCAGGATGATCCTTATTACCGCAAAGAGAGGCGGGAAATAGACTCGATTAAATTAAATATCCGGTTGCCGCAATTCGATTGCTACATTTCTCCCTGCAGGGAAATTTGTCCTATTCATCAGGATGTTTCGGAGTACATTCGTCTGGTGAAAGAAGAGCGTTACCTCGAAGCTTTTAAGGTGATTGTGGAAACCAATCCGCTGCCGCACATCACCGGCTACATCTGCGATCACCGGTGCATGGATCACTGCACGCGCTGGGATTATGAAAGTCCTGTTTACATTCGCGAGATGAAAAAAGTGGCGGCTGAAAAAGCATATAGCGAGTTCATAAAGAAATACGGGCGGCAGCTTGCGCCTTCTTCCAACGGAATCGAGGCGGCGGTAATCGGCGCCGGACCGGCGGGATTGTCTGCGGCATATTTTTTAGCAAAAGCGGGATTTAAGGTGACCGTATTCGAAAAGAACGAACGCGCCGGCGGAGTTGTGCAAAACGTGATACCGGATTTTCGTCTGCCTCAATACGCCATCGATAGCGACGTGGAGTTTATTCGTAGCCACGGAGTGCAATTCCGTTTCGGCGTTAAAGAAGATTTTTCAATTGATGTTTTAAAGAACGAAGGATTTAAATATATTTTTCTGGCGATAGGCGCGGGAGAGTCCAGGAAGCTTCGCTTAAAAAAGGGGAATGAAAGCGTAATCGACGCTTTGGATTTTCTGCGTGATTTTAACAACAAAACCGAAATAAAATTGGGCGAAAGGGTAGCGGTAACAGGAGGCGGAAATTCAGCCATGGACGCTGCCCGGGCTGCGCTGCGAGTTAATGGCGTTAAAGAGGTAACGATTATCTATCGACGCACAAAGGAGTTTATGCCCGCGGACCGCGAAGAATTTGACGCAGCCGTCGCGGAAGGAGTTGTTTTTCGTGAATTACTTTTACCGGTGGAATTTGAATCGGGACAGTTAAAGTGCCAGAAAATGATTCTGGGCGAAAGGGACGAAGACGGGCGGCGGAGAGCGCTTCCGCTCGACGGAGAATTCGAGGTGCTTCAAATCGATTCGCTTATTTCAGCCATCGGCGAGCAAGTGGAGGTTCGTCACCTCATCCGAAACGGCATTCGTCCGGATCAAAATCAAAAGATAATTGTAAACGACGAGACAAACGAAACCTGCACGGAAAATGTATTCATCGGCGGCGACGCTTTACGCGGACCATCTACTGTCGTGGAATCCATTGCCGACGGGAAAAAGGCAGCCGAAGCCATTATGAAAAAAGAAAACATTAGCCTTGCGTTCGGTTTGGATTTTAATGAGATGTTTGATCCGGCGCAACGGATCGCGGATATTAATCGGCGTAAGGGCATGATTTTGCCGTTTCAGAACGATAATCCCCTTAAGGAAGCAGCGCGCTGTCTTGAATGTAATCTTATTTGCGACAAATGTGTGGAAGTGTGTCCGAACCGCGCCAATGCGGCGATTGCGGTGCAGTCAAAAAACGGCGACTTTAAAGACATGTTTCAAATTCTGCACATCGATAGTATGTGTAACGAATGCGGCAATTGCGAGACGTTTTGTCCGTATCAGGGCGCGCCGTACATGGATAAAATTACCCTGTTCCGGAACGAGGAAGATTTTGAGAACAGTTCAAATGAGGGATTCTGCCTGCTTTCGGATAAGGACAATTTAAAATTTAAAGTTCGCCATTCTTCCAAAACAGGGCATGTTTTTCTGAACGAAAACGGCGCCGTTTTAAAATCCGATTGGGAAGAAGATGACGAAAGTTTTAAAAGGATTTTGCAAATGATGATCGAAACAATTAAAAATCATGATTATTTGATAGTTCAACAAAGCGACGAGTGACAAAGACGTAACGCGTGACGCGTAATGCGTGATGAGTTGCAAGTTGCAGGTTACAAGTAACGAGTAACGAATAATAAGGACGTGATGTGTGATCGGAGAAGCCGCTTAACCATTACACGATTAACGATTAACGTGAAGTAAAATTAAAGATTAAAGTCCTTTCAAGATTAAAGCCACAATTTAAATTCAACCTGCAACCACTGCCGCTTAACCCTTACAAGCAAGGCACAGGGCACAAGGAACAAGGGTCAAGTGGCTTGTAACCAGAAGCCCTTAACGCTTAACGAATTAACGACAATGGATTAAATGTCGGTTATTCATTACTTTCGTTTGCTGCGGCTTCTACCGCCTGAATAATCTGCTTGTATCCGGTGCAGCGGCAAAGATTTCCGGCGATGGCTTCTTTGATATCGTCTTCCCTGGGATTGGGATTTTCGTTAAGAAGAGCGTAAGAAGACAACAGCATGCCCGGAATGCAGAACCCGCACTGCACGGCGCCGTATTCAAGGAAATTTTTCTGCAGGGGATGGAGTTCGCCGTTTTGCGTCAGACCTTCTACCGTAATAATTTCCGCGCCGTTTGCCTGGGCTGCAAGAATCAGACAGGAATGAACCGCCTGACCGTTCAGCACCACCGTGCAGGCGCCGCATTCGCCGATGTCGCAGCCTTCTTTGGTGCCCGTCAGTCCTAAATCGTCGCGTAAAACATCCAGAAGGCGTTTGTTCGGAGCGATGGTTAAATCCGCCTGCCTGCCGTTTACTTTGAAGCGGATGTTTATCTTTTTCATGATTTCCTCTTTCGTCAAGCGATGATTACCGGTTACAGACCCTTCGTAACAAAAGGTAAAACATTTGCTGCACAACCGGAAGTTTGTAAGCCGAAGACCAGCGTAAGCCCGTGATTTTCATAATTTCCTCGCCCAGTTTAACGGATAATTCTTTTAGAAAATCGATTTCGGCTGTTTTGCCCTTTGAAAATTCTTCCAGCTCGCGAAAACGCATGCCTATGGGCGTTACCGCGCCAGAGGCAATTCGAATATCTTCGATTACCAGGTCTTCGAGCTTAACCAGAACAGCCAGAGTAATGCGGCTGATGGCTACGGAACGTCGGCGACCCAGTTTGTAAAATTCTCCGCGATATTCTTTTTTCAACGGAGGCAAAACGATTTCGCTGACGATCTCGTCCGGCTGTAACTGTGTTTTGTACGGCTTCAGCAAAAAATCTTCCAGAGGAAGCGTTTTTTCAGACCGTGTCGATTGAATTTTTATCACGGCGTCGTAAACCAACAAAGGAGGAACGCTGTCCGCACACGGAGCATTGTTTACAAAGTTACCGACAATCGTAGCCCTGTTGCGAATCTGCACGCTGCCCACCTGAGAAGCCGCCTGCGCCAATAGCGGGTATTTTTCCCGAATAAGCGGATTTTTAACAATATCGGTAAAGGTCACGGCGCCGCCAATATGCAATCCGTCGTTTTCTAAATTAACGAATGTTAAATCGGGCAAACCGGAAATATCCACCAGAGTTTGAATATCCCGAAAACGCCTTGAGTTAATGTGAAATCCGGGGATGATGTCCGTGCCCCCGGCAATTACACGGACTGTTTCTCTGCTTGCGCCAAGAGCCTCTAAGGCTTCATGAAGGTTACGCGGTCTGATGTATCCGATTTCAGGTATCATTATGCGCTTCCCCGATTTTTTGAAGTGGGATGCAGTTTTTTGCTCAATAAAATTTCTTCCAAATTCAAAGGTAAATGGAAAAATCGCTTACCCGTGGCATTACGCACGGCATTGGCTATAGCCGCCGCTGTGAGTTCCAGAGTAGGCTCCCCGAGAGACTTGGCGCCCCAGGGACCGTACCGGTCTTCTCCTTCCACGAAAATGGGCACAATTTCGCCAATATCTTTACTGGTGGGAATTAAATACTGATCAAAATTCAGTTCGCGGATAAATCCCTTGTCAACGCTGATTTCTTCCCATAATCCGTAGCCGGCGCCCTGCGTAACTCCGCCGTAAACCTGCCCCTGCGCTCCCAAAAGATTTATCACCGTTCCCGGATCGTGCACGGCAACCACGCGATCCACATAGACCTCGCCGGTTGCAATATTTACGGTGACTTCCGCCACCTGACAGCCATAAACGTAAGTAAAATAAGCGGGACCCTGACCCACTGTTTCGTCCCAGTGCACTTTGGGTCCGGCGTACCAACCAATGGCGGCAAGATTGGTAGCGCGATTATAAGCCAGTTCGCACAGTTCGGCGAAAGCGATTTTTCGTTCGGGATTTTGTTCGGCGTAAACCTGTCGGTCGCGGAATACAAAACAGGTGTTTTCCGGCAAATTCCAGTGCTGACGCAAAATGTTTTCTAACCGCGAGCGCAAGATTTCGGCGGCGGCTCTGGTAGCTCCGCCTCCCATCAGAGTAGCTCGGGAGGCGACGGTCGGTCCGCTGTCTCCCACGTAGCCGGTATCCAGATCCAGATAAAATATGTCATCAGGCAAAATTCCAAGCACTTCGGCAGCCACGATGGAATAGGTCGTGCGCATGCCCTGACCGTTTTCAGCCAGTCCCGAAAGCAGATACGCGGAACCGTCCTGTTGCAGTGAAAGATAAGCCGCCACGGCATCTACCCCTTCCGCGCCGAGAGAACAGCCGCGAAAACTGACGGCAAGTCCGATCCCTTTTCGGTAAACCTCATCGGGTTCCAAAAAATCGTCTTTATGTAAAATGAACGGTCCCGGATTGGCGGATATTTCTTCTAACGCCGCGTAGTCGGGCAGCTTTTTTCCGCGGCGATGATTTTTCTTCCATTTTTCGCTAAAGCCGGTTTTTGTTACTGCGGTTTCCAGAACGGTCAAAAGATTCACATCGTGATTTTCCAGTTTATGTCCGGTAGCGGTGACCGATCCGGGTTTAAAGCCGTTAATCCGGCGGATCTCGTCCGGCGTCATACCCAATTGAATTGCAATTTCGTCCATGATGGATTCCTGCGCAAAAATAGGCTGCGGCGAACCGAATCCGCGCATTGCGCCGGTGTAGGGATTATTAGTGTAAACGCCGCGCACGTCAGTCCATACGTTTTCTGTCTCGTAAGGTCCGGTAGCCTGCACCACCGTGCGCCAGGTGACAAAGGGCGTCATGGAAGAATAAGCTCCGCCGTCAGCCACCACATCGATTTTCATGGCTTTGATTTTGCCTTCTTTGCTAAAGCCCACTTTGTAGTGCAGGTGATAGGCGTGCCGTTTGTAAGATTCCAAAATCGAATCTTCTCTGCGATAGCGGATTTTTACCGGTCTGCCTGTTTTTAGCGCCGCCAATGCCGCCCGCGCAGAAAGGATGTTCATGATATCGTCTTTTCCGCCGAAAGAACCGCCCAACTCGGCTTGCTGAATACGCACCTTTGCCAGCGGGAAGCCAAGAACCTTTGCCACGATCTTCCGCGTTGTAAACGGATTTTGAATGCTTCCGGTAATGTGCACGCCCTTATCTCCTTCGCGGGGAACGGCGATAACCGCTTCGGGTTCAATATAGGCGTGCTCGACAAACGGCGTTGTGTAGGTCTGTTCCAGAATGTAATCGCTTTCGGCAAATCCCGCATCGACGTCTCCCTTTCGCAATCGATGATGCACGATCAGGTTGCTTTTCTGATCGGGATGAATGAGCGGAGCGTCGGATTTTAACGCCTGCAGAGGATCGCTTAAAACGGGCAGAGGTTCGTATTCCACTTTTACCAGATCGCGCAGCTTAAGCAATTCATCTTCCGATTCTCCCACAAGCATGGCTATTACATCGCCGGGAGTAACAACTTTTTCGTAACAAAAAACCGGTTGATCCTGTTTGATGGGACCCACCTTTTTAGCTCCGGGAATATCACCGGCATGGCAAATAGCGGCAACGGCGGGATGATTTTCAACGGCGGAGTAATCAACAGAAAGTATTTTGGCATGGCTGACAGGAATCCGTATCATCACGCCGTAAAGCTGATCGGGCACGTTGATATCATCCGCAAACTTAGCCTGACCGGTAACCTTTTCCAATCCGTCGCGGCGGACGACCGGTTTACCGACAATTGAAAATTTTTTTCTCATTTCAGCGTCTCGATATTTTTTTTGTAATTTAATATAATTGGTATTTTAAAGAAAGAAAATAATTCGTTAATCGTTAAGGGTGTAAGCGTTAAGTGGGTGTTACTCGTCACTCTTCACTCGTCACTCGTTACTTGTCACTGGTCACTTTGTTACTTTGTCACTTGTTACTCATCACGCATTACGCATCACGACCTTGTCACTTTTCGTTAATCGTTAAGGGTATAAGGGTTAAGCGGGCTTCTCCGGTCATCGTAATGCGTATAAATGATTATCGACATTTAATCAGATGTCATTAAAAAGGAGCTAAAATTCTAACTTCTATATTTAATTTCGGATTTACTATTTTTCT
>JAJRSN010000113.1 GCA_024278715.1 Calditrichota bacterium | reverse complement strand
GATTTTTCCCGATCGCTGAATTCCAATCCGCAAACGCCCGTTCAGCTTTTGATCGACGCCAGCGATCCCAACGCCGCCAATTACATTTTAAAATATTTAAGCCAAATTGTTACGGAATTTGAAATAGAACAAAACCCGGGGCTGCATTTTCCTTTTCAGGTGGTTCCGCGTTTGCTCTACAATCCGGACCTTAAATCGGAGTATTTTTTTGTTCCCGGATTGATAGCCGTGATTATTTTACTGATCAGCGCCCTGCTCACCAGCCTTGCCATTGTTCGCGAAAAGGAGCGCGGCACTTTTGAGCAAATTCTCGTCAGTCCGGTTCACGCCTATCAAATTGTTCTTGGCAAGGTGATTCCGTACATTGCTCTGGGATTTTTGGATAGCGTTATTATTCTTGTTTTCGGTCATTTCTGGTTTAAAGTCCCGGTGGAAGGTTCAATACTTTTGCTTCTGGGCTCTCTTGTTCTCTACCTTTTAACGGGTCTTAGTTTCGGACTCTTTGTTTCCACCATTACCGAATCTCAGAGAGTTGCCATGATAGTTACTTTGCTAATGACCATCCTTCCGACCATCATGTTAAGCGGATTCATCTTCCCCATTCCCAGCATGCCCGTAATCTTTCAATACATCAGCCAGATAATTCCGGCGACTCACTTTTTGAAAATTATTCGCGGGATTTTGTTAAAGGGCAGCGGATTGGCTGATTTGAAAAATCAATTATTTTACCTGGTGCTGTTAGCCTCGTTTTTGATCGCCGTCAGCATTCGAAAATTTAAAACCACGCTGGAGTGACCATGCAACGATTGCTTTATTTGATTCAAAAGGAATTCAGACAAATTCGGCGCGAACGCATGTTTGTGGGCATTATTTTCATAATGCCGATTTTTCAGTTGATTTTACTCGGATTTGCCATTACCACGGATATTAAGAATGTGTCCATGGTTTTGGTAGATGAAGATCATTCGGCTTTCAGCCGCAGAGTGGAAGAATCTTTTGCGGTCACTACCGCATTCCGCTATCTGGGCGCAGTGCAAAACGTGGAACAGGCTAAACAACGGATTAAAAAAGGCGAGGCGCAATTAGCCGTGGTTATTCCTTATCATTTTGAAAGAGACGTTAAAAGCGGGAAGAGCCCGGGAATGTTAATCCTTATCGACGGCGTTGACGGGAATTCCGCCGGAGTAATCGCCGCTTATGTGGGTCGGGTGGCGGAAAGGCTGCAAAAAACGTGGCTGCCGGAATCGGGACTTTCTCCGATTCAGATTAAAAATTTACATCTAACCGAACTAAGAACGCGCATGATTTATAATCCCAATTTAAAGAGCGTCGATAATATTGTGCCCGGAATTCTTGCCATTCTAATCATAATCATTACCTCCTTTTTGACGGGTATGTCCATTGTTCGCGAAAAAGAGATCGGCACCCTCGAACAGCTAATGGTTACTCCGCTTCGGAACTGGGAGCTTTTGGCGGGAAAAATAATTCCCATGATTGCCGTTGTCTTTTTATTGCTTAATGTCGGAATATTGGCGGCGGGTTTAATTTTCGGGCTCTGGATAAAAGGTAATTTATTTTCTTTATATGCACTTGCCCTGCTTTTCAGCCTTAGCGGCTTGTCGCTGGGCGTATTTGTTTCGACAATTTCTCAAACGCAACAGCAAGCCATGTTCTTTGCCTGGTTCTTTATGATTTTTTCCATCCTTCTTTCGGGATTTTTTATTCCTATCGAAAACATGCCCCCGTTGATTCAACTGATCACTTATTTGAATCCCGTGCGCTATTTTATGATCGTTATTCGTGAAATCTATTTAAAGGGCACGCCGATTATTTACCTGTGGCAGCAGGCTCTTGCCATGACTGTTTTTGGGATTGTCATGTTCGTTTTAGCCGGTTTGCGCTTTCAAAAACGGTTGGGTTGAGGTAAAATTACCGGATTGAATCATTGTTTCGATTTTTTTCCGAATCAAAATAATATTCTGTGTGCGACCCTGAAAGTCTCGGGTGAGAAATTGTTGAATTTACCGGTAGCGCTTGCCCTGCCAGGTTTCCCGTCGTTCCATTTCTTTTTCCAGCAAACGCACCAATTCCGTGTGGCGCATTCCCCAGTGCGGAGCGACAAGCGTTCGCGGAGGCGCCTCGCCAAACAACCGTTGAATAACTATTCTCGGATTCAAACGCTCCAAAAATCGAATAATAAGGTCAATGTACTCTTCCGCTTCGGGCAAAGGAAACGGATTTTTTTTGTACGCTATTTCCATTGCCGTGCCCTTTACCACATGTAATTGATGAATCTTCAAAAAATCGAACGGTTTATCCGACAGCCAATCCGCCGTTTTCAGCCAAAGTGTTTTGTCTTCCCACGGAAACCCGAAAATTATATGCGTGCAAATTTTAATTCCCCGGTTTTTCGTTAAATCCAGAGCGTCCAAGTAGCATTGCACATCATGCCCGCGGTTTATTCGGCGCAGCGTATCGTCAGCAATCGATTCAAGTCCGTACTCGATGGTAATGTCATACGATTTCGCCAATTCCTGCAAATAGGCGATTTTTGCCTCATCGACGCAATCGGGGCGCGTGCCGATTGTCAATCCTACTACTTCCGGATGGCTGAGAGCTTCTTCATAAAAACGTTTTAAAGTTTCGAGAGGAGCGTAAGTGTTGCTGTAGGGTTGAAAATAAACGATAAATTTGCGGACATTTTTGTATCGCCGTTTTAAAAATTCGATCCCTTCGTCTATCTGCCGCAGAATGGTCTTTGAAGCGCTGTTGTAGCCGGGATTAAAACTCTCGTTATTGCAATAAACACAGCCGCCTTTAGCCACGCTGCCGTCGCGATTAGGGCAGGTAAAACCGGCGTCAACGGTTACTTTTTGCACCCTTTCGCCGTATATTTTTTTTTGATAATCAGCAAAACGATTATAGCGGTACGATGTGCCCCATTCAAATATCTTTTTTGTATCTTTTGAATCTATCGGATTAAGCATTAACGGATATCCCAAACATCAATTTTCAATCAACTCCCGCGTCAAATTTTAGACATTCACGTAAGCATTGTCAAATTACATTTTTAGCCAAACAAAAAATCGAAAATAAAACGAATGCCAGCTTGTTAAAAGGGCGGAGCGCTTAAAGAGAAATTTTAAAAATATGCAAAACTGCCTTTTCACAATTATTCCGAATGAACGGCTGTTATCCTTTTTTTGGACATTAAAACCACTAAAATTTCCGAGCGGCAGAAATTACATTCGTAAAAACGACTATTCGGAATAAAACGCATCCATTTCCGACGCGGAAGCCGCGCCATATCTTCATGCTTGCATTTCGGACACTGTTTCTTAAAAGTAAAATAAACGCGCATTAATCTAACCCGGATTAGTTGAACGTTCCATGTTATTTAAAAATATTTTTAATCCTGATGAGCGTATTGCTCATTCAACCACAATGAACCTAAGACAAGGCTTCCTCCGACTAACAGTCTCGGGATATTGGTCTGCTCTCCGAAAAAAAGCAAAGCGACCAAAATAGCCAGAGGAATTTTTAAATTGTTAAAAACAGCCAATGTCCCGGCATTCACTTTTGTACTGCCGTAGTTCCATAAAAAAAACCCGAAACCGGACGCTAAAATTCCCAGATAGACTAAAGTTCTGATCTGCCCGGAACTCAAAACCAACCCGCTCCATTCGGTGGTTACGCCGGCAAATATTCCGGTTACAAATACAGCTCCCAAATAGATAAGCGCAAAAACCCGCGCATCATCAATGATCGAACGCCCGCAGCCGCGCAGCTTTCGATAATACACCTGACCAAAGGCAAAACACAGATTGGACAACTGAACCAGACCGAATCCCTTCCATATCAAAATACTATCCGCCTGTTTCCAGATGATTATTCCGGTGCCTATTACGGAAAGCAGAGCCGTCCAAAAATGGAAAGTGTGAAATTTTCGTTTCAGTACATCGTCGATCAAAGTCACGTAAATCGGGGTGAAAATGGTAAACAACGCCACCTGATAGGCTTGCAAAAATTGATAAGAAAAAATGTAAACAATGTACATAAACCCGAACTGGATTATTCCCAGAAGAAAGAGTTCTTTCTTATGCTCGATCTCTTTAAATCGCAGAAAGGGCAAAAAAACCAGAAAGGCTAACAGCATCCGCACAAACGCCACAAAATTGGCATTCAATGAGCTTAGTTGCTCTTTGATTAATCCAAACGAAAATGCCCATAACAAAGACACGATCAACAGATAAACCATTTTCATCCTTGATTGATTAAAAGAAACGCAAATATAATATTAATTGACGATCTCCACAAAATAATTTGATCCCCAAATCTAAAAATCATAAATTCCTGCCTTTTAAGTTTAATCCCGAGGAAAATTAAGATGATTAGACAAATACTCTTTTTAATTCTGTTTTTTGATTTTTCGTTTACGGCGCTTTTTGCCCAACAGGGCGATTCTTTATTAACTTTCGAATTAAGCGAACCCATCATTGTCACGGCGTCAAAAGCGCCTGTTTCTTTAATGCGCTCAGCCAGAACGGTAAGCGTGCTTGACAGCGCGATGCTTGTCGATTTGCACGTTAATTCCGTTCAGGATGTTCTCGAATATGTCAGCGGCGTGGACATACAGCAGCGCGGCGGT
>JAJRSN010000112.1 GCA_024278715.1 Calditrichota bacterium | reverse complement strand
GGCGTGGGGAATATCGGCAGAGCCTTGATCGATTACGCGGAATTTAAAAAACAGGGATTTATAATTAAAGCTCTGTTTGACAACGATCCTAAAAAAGTTAACACGGAAGTAGGCGGCTTAAAAATACACGATATTGAAAATGCCTGCAATATAGTTAAAAAAGAAAAAATTGAGATCGCGATTATCGCCGTTCCGGCAAAACACGCCCAGGCTGTAGTAGATACATTGGTACAATGCGGAGTAAAAGCGTTTTTGAATTTTGCGCCCGTGACAATTAAGGTTCCTTCAGATGTAATTGTCAAAAACGAAAACATGTCCATCGAGTTGGAAGCATTATCGTATTTTTTAACGCAAAATAAAAAGGGTGATTAAAATAATTAATCACCCTTTTTAACCTTGAAAATCTTCCGGTTATTTCACACCTAATTCTTCGGCTTTTTTAAATGCATTTGTTGCTTCTTTGACATTATTTAAGTGCGAGTAAACAACACCGAGATTATACCAGAACGGTCCGTTATCGGGGAATCTTTCGACTGCCTGCTTTAAAGTTACCAAGGCTTCGTCGTACTTTTTAAGCAGAATTTCACAATTAGATTTAAAATCATAGGGCTCTTTCATTGAAGGATCGAGCTCAATGACACGAGAAAACGCTTCGATACATTTTTGCAAGTACTCGTTTTTCAGATTTTCGTCAATGCCCTCTTTTGAAGAGAGTTTGAAATAGAGCAGACCGAGGTTAAAAGGAAATGCTTTTTCTTCTTTGTTAACTTCCATTGCCTTTTGATAAGATTTGATGGCTTTATCAGCCATGCCCGCCCGGTCGTATGCTTCCGCGATTATCTGAATTGCTTCCGGATTACTCGGATCGATAGAAAGCGCTTTTTCCAGAGCTTTAATAGCTTTGTCATAGTCAGAATTTATCAATTCATAACGACCTAATTTAATATATCCGTCCGCAGAATCGGGCGCCATTTCGGTTAGTTTTGTGTAATAAACGAGAGCGCTGTCCTTTTCGCCGATCAAAGTATAGGATAAAGCTACAAGATCGATTGATTTGTAATCGGGCTGGACAACATTGGCAAGTTTGAAATAGTCAATGGCTTTTTTCAATTGTTTTTTAGCCTCATCCGTGGTACGGTCTTCCATCTTAGTAAAAGTGTTATAATTGTTTACGCCGCGATTAAACAGATTTTGATAATAATAGATTTTGGCGGCTTTAATTTTATCCGCAAACGCATTGCTTAGTTTTAAGGACTTGTCAAAAGCGCGTTTCATTTCGAGGTAGCGCTCTTTTTTTCCGTAAATTTCACCCAAAAGAAACCAGGCTTCTGCGTTATCCGGATACTTTTGTGTAGCCTCTTGAGCTAATTTTAAGGCGTTGTCAAAACGTCCCGCATTGTAATCTACAAATGCGCCTTCCAATTCAGGAGGACGGCAGGAAGTTAAAAAAGACAATACCAAAATCGGTATTATGAATAACACAAGTTTCTTCATAAAACATCTCCTTTATTATTAAAGTGTTTAAAAATTTTTGTTATTTGATCGGTGTATGGCTTTTGTAATATCCCATGTTCCGTAATAATTCCGGTTATGAGTTCTCCGGGTGTAACGTCAAAGGCAGGGTTAAAGACCTCATAAAAATTCAAGGAATCGATACCCCAGAATTTTAGAACCTCTTCTTTAGAACGTTGTTCGATAGGTATTTGATTCCCTTCTTTAACAGAAGGATCAAACGTCGAAAGCGGAGCGGCGACATAAAAAGGAATGTTATGATATTGAGCAAGCACGGCTAAAGGATAGGTACCGATTTTGTTTGCGGTATCTCCGTTCAAAGCAATACGATCGGCGCCGGTTATTATAAAATCAACTTTCTTATCTTTCATCAAGCATCCAGCCATATTATCGGTTATTAAGGTTGCCGGAACATTATTTTGTTTCAGCTCCCAGTAGGTTAGGCGGGCGCCCTGTCCCACCGGTCGGGTTTCATCAACATAAACATGAATTTTTTTGCCCTGCTCAAAAGCTTTGTAAACCACCCCAAGGGCGGTGCCTATTCCTCCGGTAGCTAAAAAACCGGTGTTGCAATGGGTCAAAATATTGAACCCGTCCGAAATAAGTTGACTGCCAAACTCTCCTATCTTATTGCAGGTTTGTTTATCCTCTTCATGAATGGCAAGCGCTTCTTTTTTCAGCACAGATACAATTTCTTCCGCATCCGAAAGAAATTCAATTCGCCCGATCATCCTGTCCGCAGCCCAGGCTAAATTAACCGCAGTGGGTCGAGCCGTTTTCAATAACTTTGCCGACTCCTTAAGTTTTTCTGCGGTCAGAGAATGATTTTTATTAAGATTTAAAGCCTCAACAACAAGTCCGTAAGCGGCGACAACGCCTATCGCAGGAGCGCCCCGAACTTTAAGCATCTTAATGGCTTCGATAACTTGCTCCAGTGTAGCAAGATGTAAATATTCCTGTCTGGATGGTAAAACCGTCTGATCCAGAATTTTTAACGTATTGTTTTTAAAGCTAATTGTTTCTAAATTCATCTCATTAAATCAATTTTTACAAATTGTTAATTTACTAAAAAGCTTTTGTAACACCAAATAAATTGTAAGGAAAGGCTATGAGAAAGTTTGGTTTAATAGGGCTGACTGTTGTTATTCTCTTTTCGGTTTCTTTGTCTCAAAAATCTTTTGACGAGGTTGAGTTTTTACATAATCTGAAATTATCTTATTACACATTAGAAGCAACACCCTTAAATAATTTTGTCGCCAATGTAACAAGCGCTAAAATGGACGCCTTTACAAAAGCAAATTGGGATACTGTCAATATTCCCCATCTCCGGATTATCTGGCAAAGACCAAATAACATCTATCTCTCGGAGATTAAGATTCCGTTTAAGATGAATTCAAAACAGCAAAAAGAATATCGGGTATTACTGAACGCGCTGAAAGTGCAAATCAGGGGAATTGTGCTGGACCTCCAACGCTTTTATCTGGTGGGCATATTGGACGAAACGTTAATGAATAATTATATTTTAAGAAATAATGAAGACGCCGTTCAGATGACCTTTAAGAACATTGATGATCAGGGTACAAACGTAAAATACCTTTTGGGGATAAACGGATTATGCATGATGATCGATGTTGAATACCCCTTGCAAAACAAACAGATGTTAATTTACCCTGAATTCAAAACCGTTGACAACAAATGGTTGTGTCAGGGATGGACAGTACAAAACGTGTTAAACGGAAATGTTACAAGCGGATTTAAACTGACTGTCAATTATGAGCAAAAAAATAAAATTTGGTTACCGGTCAGCTTCTTTTTGGAAGTCCAAAAGGCGGATAAAAAAGATAAAATTTTCTACGATGAAATAAGGTTGTTTAATTACAGGCTAAACCAAAAAATTGATGTGGCAACCGGAAAACATTAGTATAGGTTTTCCAGCAATTCTTTTAATTTTCTGTCAATGGTTTCATGGGGCAGGTTCTCTTTGGCTTTCAGGCGAACAATTTCTTTGAATTTTCGTTCGAATTCTATCTTTTTGTCGCAAGGCAGGCAATATTCTATATGTTCTTCAAAAAGACGCTTCTTTTCTTCGTCGAGCACGTTATCCAAATATTGCTGAACGTATTCTTCGATGTCCGCACAATTAAATTCCGGTTTATTTTTTTGGTAAGAACTCATCGGTTATATACCCTCTTTTTTTAGCGTAATTCCACAAATAACGTTGTAATAACTTGCGCCCTCTGTATAATCTTGACATTACTGTTCCCAACGGCGCGTTGATTATATTGGCGATTTCATTATAAGAAAAACCTTCAACGTCGCACAAAAGAACCACGAGTCTGAATTGATAAGGTAAATTGTCCAGCGCTTCTTTTACGTCATCGTCAAATAAGTTTTCCAGAAACTCTTCTTTGGGAACCTCCTGAAGAGTTACTGTTTCATCTAAACGCTTATAAAGGAAAAATTCTTCCATGTCGTCGTAACTAACTTTTTGCGGCTGTCTGATCGCCTTCCGATAAGCGGTAATAAAAGTATTTACTAAAATTCTGAAAACCCAGGCTCTGAAATTTGTGTCTTTCTGAAATTGGTCAAGCGCTCGGTACGCTTTAAACAGAGCATCCTGAACAAGATCTTCGGCGTCATTTTGATTATGAGTCATCCGCAATGCCGTATTATATAAAGAAGGAAGATGCGGTTCAATTAGTTTTGCAAATTCCTTTTGTTTGTCTGTCACCAAAACATGCCCCTCTTTTATTTAGAACAAAAAACCTAAAAAAAATAATCGATCAAGTCAAAAAATAGAATTTAATCATTTGTTTTACTTTTTAAAACGATTCGAAATGTAGAACCGTGGTTTTGCCTGGTTTCTTTGAGGAATAAACGACCGCCGTGATAATTTTCGATAATCCGCCGCGCCAAACTTAAACCCAAACCCCAGCCCCTTTGTTTGGTGCTAAAACCGGGTTTAAAAAGGGTGCGTTTATTCTGAGATTGAATTCCCCTCCCGTTATCCGTCACATCAATGTAAATGGTCTTTTTTTCATAATTAACGGAGGTTGAAATAGTGATTAAACCGTCTCTGTTCGGAACCATGGCGTCTATGGCGTTTTTAATCAAATTTTCCAGAACCCATTCGAATAAATCTTTGTTAAGATTCGCCGCCACGCTTTCATCATCAAAGTTAGTTTTAATCCGTATCTTTTTTTGCGTCTTCGGTAAACGACGGAGAAAATAAGAAACCACTCCCTCAATAATGGGCTTTAGTTTTTCGGGACGCAGCTCGGGTTTGGAACCGATTTTGGAAAAACGAGTAGCAATTTTGCTCAACCGCTTTAAATCGTTTTGAATTTCTTTAACCGCCGTACTCTTGAGGCTGTCATCCATATTTAACAGTTCAATCCAACCGGCGATCGAGCTAAGCGGAGTACCCAATTGATGTGCGGTCTCTTTTGCCATTCCAACCCAGATCGATTGTTGTTCGCTGCGTTTAATGTAAGAAAAGCCGAGATAACCGACCAGCCCAAAGGCAAATGCCGCAAGTATGGCAAGATACGGAAATAAACGCAGCTTATAAAGCACATCGGGATAGCCGTAATAATAATATCCAAGAACTATTTTGTTTTGATATTTAATCGGAATGGGGGGATTTTCTTTTTTTATTCTTTCCAAAGCCTTTTGCAAAATTAAACTATCTTCTTTTGTAAATGCCTCAATAGGCTTTGAATCGATTTCCGGAGATATATTCCGCCAGCTCCGCGGGTTATTTTCCGTATCAGTGTAAATAAGCGGATAGTCCGCGTTTTGGATTACTTCATTAAATAAAAAATCAATATCAGTATTAGAATTAGGGTTGTTAAGGCTGACTTCCAAAAGCTTGATCCGAAATTTGACATATTCAGTGGTCTTTTTTTGTAACACGGAAACCAGGTTCTGTGAATACCAGATCCCGGAGATTACCATAATGATACCGATTAAAAATAAAAAGGCTTTAAAATTTACTTTTACACGTTCACTTGAAAAATCAAGTTTTATCTTCAAATTATTGAACCCGTTTTATTGTTAATATTTGATCGCCGACTTCAATTTGATCTACAACTGACATTCCATTAATAACTTTCCCGAAGACCGTATAGTTCCCGTTTAAATGAGGCTGATCCGAATAACAAATAAAAAACTGACTTCCTCCGGTATCAAAACCGGCTGTTGCCATCCCGACGGATCCGCGGACAAATGGCTTGGGAGAATGTTCGGAGGGGATTAAATAACCAGGTCCTCCCCATCCGGTTCCGGTTGGATCTCCCGCCTGAACAACAAAGTCAGGAACTACCCGGTGGAAATAGATGTTTTTGTAAAAGCCGCGCTCCGCTAAATATATGAAATTTTTTACTGTTAAAGGAGCGTACTCCGGAAAAAGCCGGATTTGAATGCTCCCTTTTGTGGTAAGCAATTCAAAGACCAATCGACCGTCGTCAAAAATCAAACTATCCGGTTGTAAATAAACGGGCAAGACATCCAAGGGCACTCTGTTTATTTCAACGGGCTGTTCAAAGAGGGAATAAATCTTTTCCCTGAGATAAGGATGGGCTGCGAATCTAATCAGCGAATCGATTTCAGCTTTTTTTAGCGGATAATTTTTTTGCAAAAGCCTCGCCAACGAAAGCTGTAATTCAAAATGATCGGGTTTGTTAAACTTTTTGTAAAGTTTCCAAAGAGTTTGTTTTTCCGGCGTTTTATTGTTTTGAATATACCATTCCGCAATATTAGCCACATTACTGAAATTGGGGGAATTAATCATAATTTGTAAATCGGATCTTTTTATTTGATTGGATTCGCTTAAAGCAAGAAAAGCGCCGTTCGATAAAACGGGATCGTTTACTTTTAGAAATTGATGAAGCGTCCTGATTGCCAACGGCAATCGCGTAATCCCTATAGCCTCAAGCAAAAGTTTCCGGAAAAACGGGTTTCCCTTATCAAGATTTTCGTTGATCAAAAGATACGCCGTTGATCTGTCTGTTTTGGCAATTATCTTGCAAACAGCGCCCTTTTCAAAAGTTTCGGGAAGTTCGGAAAAGCGTTGGGTTAACAAGGGCAGTGCTTTTAAAGGAGCTATTTCAGAAAGGGCTTTTAAGGCGGCAATGCGAACATGCAGATTAGGATACGAACTTAATTTTTCAAGACTGCTGATAATAACGGAATCGGAGTAAAAACGCGTTAATGGTATTGAATACATAATTAAAGCCCAGGGAGCCTTAGCTTTGTTTAAAATTGAAACCAGATAATCTCTTAATTGTTTTTTGCTCAGCGAATCCAAAACGGATATTGAAGTTTTAGCTAACAGCTTGTTTAATTTTTTTGATAAAAGCGCCTGGGATTTGTAGTCGCTTTTTGTCAGCCAGCGGACAAGCTGCGAGAAGTTTTGAGGGTAGATATCGGTATAATACAAAAAATAAGATTCAGCGGGATTTGGCGCTGCGGCGTGCGAAGAATCGAAGAGAGAAGAAGTAATCTCTTCGGAATAAAATCCCTTTCGTGCAAGCAAACCAAGAGAATAAAATGCCGCATCGTGATATTCGTTCAGTTTAAGATATTGCCGCAATACGCTTATTGATTGATTTGAACCGCAATTTCCGAGAACTTTAATGATATTGTTTTTTACGCCGGGAGAAAAATTTTCCCTCTGCAAAGCGCTCAGTAAAAAAGATTCCCTTTGAGGATTATCGATTTGCGATATCGAAAAAGAAGATAACGAAAGAAGCGTATCTTCCCGAAAGGTTTTAAAGAGATTCTTCAAAAGGCTGAAAAGCGAGTCGTTTTTAGTTTTTCCGACGCTTAAAACGAATTGCTCTTTTTGCTCAAGCGTGCTTGCCCGGCGAAAAAGATTTTCCCATTTTCGAATATCGGAATCCCGCGAATATTCCAGTTTTTTCAGTTCAATAAAAAAGGAATTACTTTCCGGCTTTTGTCCGCTGCACGAAAAAAGAAAGACAAATATAATGAAACTCAACACGTAACGTTGAATCATTCTGTTAATTCTCCTGTTCTTCAATTTAATGAAAACGTATTAATATTAATCATAATATGGATTTTAAGCAAAGCAATGAATAAGGAAGAAGATCACAAAAGTTTGGAAAAAAATCTCAAACGTATTGTTTTTATGAAAATTATATCATCTAAAAAATGATTGACATTATTTTATTAATTGTGTAATTTGAAAGTCGTTAAATATTATAAGTTATGAAGATATCCTTATTGTTAAAACAGAGTTTTGGAGGAAGAATGTCTAAACAAGAAGCAAAAGGATCAATTGTTTTAGAACTAATAATTTTAATATTAGTCGCAGCTTTGGTTGCTGTTATTCTGATTCCCGGAAAGATTTGGAAAGAGCAGGAACAAGAGAAGAAGACAGCTCATTATAATATGATGAGTATTTATGAAGCAGAAAAATACTATAAAAAGCTGACGGGGAAGTTTACCACAGATCCTGCGGAACTGATTAATACTGTTCGTTCGGATTCAAACTTAATAAGAAAACAGAAAGTGGTTAACTACACTCGTGAATTGATGCGTAACTTTAATAATTATCTTGCGTCTCCTTATATCAAACATATTGCGCGTATTAAGAAAAATATCGATCAGATTGTTGACGACATAGAGAGCAATAACTATCATTTTAGAACAATAGATGAAATTAATAATGAAGCAAATGAATTAAAGATTCAATTGGGGAATTTTGAAAATTCTCCGGAATATCCCGAATTTGTCCGTGTATTGAATTACATAGATTCGTTGCTTCAGGTTCGTCAGACGATTTCGGACAACACATTGCAGGTAAATGCCTTGAAAATCGCCTATATTACCGACTCGCTTCAGGTGTATCTTAAAAAGGTAAATCCCGTTGTATTAAAAGAACGATGGGCTCCCTTGTCTGACAGGCTGGAAAAATTTATTAAAATGATAAAACACTCGGAGCTTGTTAAGGTAACCAGTGTTGCCGATCGTCTCGAAGATTTTAAAAAACGGGTTGACGATTCTTTTAATCAATTACAGAACATAGACATAAATACCGAAGTTGAAAAGATCAACACGTTAAGACAGCGGTTGGACGATATGTATCAACGGTTCCTTAAGGATTATAATATTACCTCCCAGCTTGCGCTCAATCGTCTTCCCGAGGCAGATTCATTAATTATTCATCTGACCGAAACGAATTTTTACAGTCCCATCAACGATCAAAGATATAAAATGATTTTTGATCAGGATTCCCAGTTTGTAAAAATCGAAAGTCCGGTGCTGCTGGATGAACTTAAAGAAAAGGCGCAACCCGTTGTCGATGAAATTAACAATCTTCCCTTTCTTAATCTGATGCGTCAATATATTATGATGACGGATTCTGTCATAAAAAAAGCGAATTTGGTGCGCCGAAATTTCCGCAAGAACACCGATTTATTTATTGTATATAAGGAGCTTGAGGATCTGCACGGCAGATATCAAAACTTAAGCATTATAGAAGCGTACCGGGATTTGGCGGATTTTGTCGAAATAACGCCGAAATGCGAAAGCTATAGCAGAATCAAGGAATTAATTGAAAAAGGGTTAACCGCCGCCAGAATTTATGATCAGGTTTATGCCGAAAATGTCTTTACCAATCTGGATTCTTTAAATAGCGATGTTCAGAAAAAGCTAAATGAATTTAACGAGCTTCTTCTGAAAATTAAAAAACGTAACCGCCGCGCTAAAATTGAAACCTTTGAAGGCGAGCAAAGAACTCTTGATTCTCTGTTGACGGCATTTAAAAACGCCAAAGACGATCAGTTGCTTAATAATCTGAAGAAAATTGAAAAGCAAATGGAAGATTTGTTTGTCTTTGCTTCCGAAGGTAAAAAAATCCGTGTTTACGGTATATTCGATAAAGAGATTAAGAATTTCGGATATATTTATAAAGATGTGAGAAGTTGGGAAGAAGAGAAAAAGAAATAATCATTAACTGAACAAGGGGAGATTTTTTCTCCCCTTGTTAATTTGAAAAAGTTATGGAAGAATATCTCGGATTATCTTTTACAAATCGTTCGGTTACTTTAGCCTGCACTAAAAAGCAAGATACGAACACAGAATTGATTTCTATTCAGGACATACTGTATCCGTTTCCTTTTGAATTTAACGCTTTGCTAAACGATGAAAACATCGAGTTGTTGGCGGAGCGTTTATTGAGCTACGTAAGCAGCAACAATTTTGCAGGGAAAAACTGTGTTGTATCGCTGCCAATGTATTTGGTGCAGATGAAAAGGGCTGCCATCCCCTTAGACCTGGATAGTCGGGTCGTTCAGAAGCATTTAAAATGGGAAGTTGAAAATCTGAATTCCCGAGATATCGATGAATACAAGATCGTGAAGTTAGATTATGTTTTTTCGTTTGGGTCTTATCAGGAATCCGTTTTTATTTTAATCCAAAAAAAGCTTCTGCGAAAAATAACGGAACTCGTCGAAAAAAGCTCATTAAAGTTGCAAAAGGTTTTGTTAGATTCCGACACAATTTTAAAGCACTTGACCAGTAAGAATTTATTGGATCCGGAAAAAAACCAATTGATCTTTCAGGTGGATGTTTTTAATATCACCGCTCTTTTTTACATAAAAGGTAAATTTTATAACTATTCGCTTCATTCTTTAGCGGAATTTGAAAAAGAAGAGAGCTTTGAACAAAAAGTTTTATCAATTCTAAAAGCCGAAAGCGACAAAATTAACAGTATTGCTAAACAACTGCCCGGCGCCGAAGGAGCGATTCAGGTGTTTGTCAATCGGCTAATTACCGAGAAATTATATTCTTATATCAAAAAATCGGAGATGGAATTTACAGAGCTTTCTATCCATGCAAACGCTAATTCAAAAGAATTTTCTTCTAATAATATCGAAGCTTTTGCAGTTACGTTGTAAAAACATTTTGGGGGGGAGATGGCGGAACATGATTTATTAAATGAAGACGATTTTTTTGAAAAATTAAAAAAAGAAAAACGGGCTACAGAGCAACCGGAAAAAGAAGAAAAACCTGCGGAGCCCCAACAGGAGCAGGAACCTCTCGAAACCGATCTTTTTGAGAAGCAAGAATTCCAATTGGAAGAGGAAAAGGAAGAGCAAATAGAGCAGGAGCCGGAGTTCGATTTAGATTCGAAACCGGAAGAAGAGGAAAAATTAGAAGAAGAAGTTGAATCCTTCCACGAAGAGCAGAAAGAACAGGATTTTTTTAAGACATTAGGCGAACCCGAAAGCGAACCCGAGAGTTTTGACGACAAGCCCGAAAAATATGTTTTCCCCGAAGAATTTGAAGACGAAAAACTTCCCGGAAT
>JAJRSN010000111.1 GCA_024278715.1 Calditrichota bacterium | reverse complement strand
TCCAACCATTCAACAAGCAATTCCGCCGCAGACGACAGGTTTTTGTAACTCATGTCTCCTTTGACTTTAAGGATAATCTCCCGATAGCGGTCATTTGATTTGTCGAAATAATAGCATTTGTAAGCAAGAATCCCTGCATCCATCATGGGAAAAGTTGTATCGGAATAAGCAGCCTTCATGGTCAGAGGAATAAGTTTTGTCTTTTCTTCAAATAATTTTTTACTTAATTGTCGGCAGAAAGTTTTATTGTGTTCGTATTTTTCGTCCAATTCTTCCTCGCTGTAAAATGGAGGCGACTTGGGAGTTTGGGGTTTGTCGCCGTAATCAAATTTGTAGGAATAAACATTACCGGACGCGTCCATATAAATACCGCGGTGTTGATATCCCCAGGCGTAATTTACGTATTCGATTTCAAAATAATATTTCTGGTTTAAAGAACGTTCAATTTTGCCGTAGTCTGTTACGCAAGAGGATAACAAGAAATAACTCACAAAAATGATTGTCAGTAATGATTGTTTCATATCGAATTTTAACCATTATAATGCTTAAGTACAACATTGTCGCGTTTTAAAAACGGGTGGTCAGGCTGATCCACCATTGAGCAATTCGCGTTTCCGGAGAAAAATCGGGATTAATGGTGTAGCGGATCATAGCCCGTTTGGTGATGTTTACTTCCACGCCCATAATCAGATCGGCGCTGTCTTCCGTGTAATGTCTGCCGGGATCTTCCGAATACCTTTCAATGAAATTTTTGCTGATTTTTGTTTGATCGCCTTCGGTAACTCTTCGTTCTTTAAAGATTGCTTCGGTTTTTTCCTTGGTTTCCCAGCCGATCCAATATTTATTCAATATGGTGAAAAAGGCGATATTATCGTTTAGCTTTCGCCACCAGTAAATGGGAAACTGCAAAGATTTCCGAATGTATTCGTACCGCCATTTCAGAGTTTTATCTTCAAAACGGGCGGTGTGCTTTTTGTCGTGTGAATATTCGCCGTTGTCTTGTTCCGATTGGTATTCCCAATACCAGGAACTATTCAGCAATACGGGCTCGGCGATGTTTTTGATTGTTTTTTTGTAAGAAAAGTACATCCCCAAGCGGAAACGGGTTTTAGGAGATTGATGAGATTTTAAAGTAATCATGGCTTCTAAAAAATCCTCTTTTTGGTCGCCGGAGCTCGTTCGTTTGTCGAATAAGCCGGAACTTGAACGGTCTTCGCGAAACGTTAATCCCGATTGGGTAAAGTTATGATAGTACGAGGTGTCGGAAGTCAGAGAGCGGTCAGAGATATCCGCGTTCAGGCGGCTGAATGTGGCAAAAATAAAGATCGAGCTTTTGTCGTTGGTACGGAAATTAGCCGTCACAGTGGAATAGTATTTTTTCCCGTCATGTTTGAATCGCTGATCTTCGGTTTTTCTTCTGAAGCTTTTGAAAAAATTAGGGTCCTGTTTGGAAAAGCTGTGGGAAGTGTCGTCAACAGTTCGTGTTTGATTGGCATTGCCCAGTAACATTCCCGCCTGAAATCCGAAGTGGAGCTTTTCGGAGGGAAGAAAACGCATTCCGGCAAAAAAATCGGTCTGCTTGTAATCCAGATTCCGATCGATGGAATAAGAGCTAAGCCAATTCTGTTCCTGTTCATTGTTATACTCGTTTCTGTGCAGATTAAGGTAATCGCCGTTTCGTTTATGTTTAACCAGAGCGAGACCCAATCCGACGTCCGTTTTATCGTTGAGTCGATATCCGAGATAACCGGCAAAAAGATGCGCCTGCGTTAGCAGTTGATCGTTGCGTTGGCTTCGGGTGACGGTCGGAACGTTGGTTTTGTCGGGAGTAAGCGTCCTGTCGAACGGACCGTAACCGTAACGGTCGTTGTAAATGTAAATGGGCGTCTGGTAAAAAGGCTCTTCTTTGTACGTAAGTTGATAAGCCGCGGCAATGTGAAAACGGGCAAGCGGTTTGTAACGCAAACCCAGAGAAAAAACAGGTTCCGGTTCTTTGCGCGTTTCTGCAAACCAACGGGGATCGGGCGGCACATAATAATACGAATCCGTGTATGGCAGAGGAACAGGGTAGTTGGTAATCTTTTCTTCTTCCCGGGTGTTTCGGAAATCGAGGTAAATCTCCAATTTTTTAAGCGTATCGCGCACGCCGTAAGCAGGATTCAATGAAAGGCGAATAAAAGTGTCTTCCATTATGCCCGGCGCGACGTTGGAAAAATTTTTAAGTCCGAATGTGTTCAGGTAAAAGCGTTCAAAATACAGATTGGAAGACTCGAATTGTTTTTCCAGAATCTGCTCGGGATAATATTGTGCGAATACGGGAATGACAAATACGATAATCCAAAAACAAATCCTTAGCATGTTGAATACTCCTGCGTAATATTATGATAAAAAGAAGTAGGTCAAATTCTGTGCCATTTGTGAAGGCTGCGATTTTAACGCTTTTTAAGGAAGTCGATCGACGAAAAGGCTCAGATATTTGAAAAGGTATCAGAAATTTGATACTTTTCAAACCGATTAACGGAATTTTAAAGCCGGTTGAGAAGGAAGTAAAAATGAGACTCAAATTGCTTTTAATCGGTTTCGGGCGCGTGGGGCGGGGATTCGCCGAGCTGTTGATTGCCAAACGAAAAACATTGCAGCAACAATTCGGATTGGATTGTTCGGTTGTGGCTATCGTAACCCGGCGCTCCGGAACAATTGTTGACGAAAGAGGATTGGATTTAAGCAAGGCGTTAAAAGCGGCGCGGAATGGTCGATCTTTAGCGGAAGCCGGACCTGTGGTTAAAAATGTTTCGACAATCGATTTGTTGAGGGAGCTCGATTATGATGTGTTAGCCGAACTTTCGGTTACCGATATTGAGACCGGCGAACCGGCGACTTCTTTTATTAAGCAGGCGCTGAACGGGGGACGTCATGTTATTACCACCAACAAGGGTCCCGTGGCTTTGCATTTGAACGAATTACAAAAATTAGCCGGGCAAAAGGGCGTTGTTTTGAGATACGAAGGAAGCGTAATGGCGGGCACGCCGCTGCTTAATTTGATTCAAAATAATCTCGCAGCACTGTCGATTCGCAAAATTCGGGGTATTGTGAACGGATCGTGCAACTATATTCTTACACGGATGGAAGAAGGTTTAAGTTATGATCAGGCTTTGGAAGAAGCAGGCAGATGCGGCTATCTGGAAGCCGATCCGACCGCCGATGTGGAAGGCTGGGACGCGGCGGCAAAATTGATGATTTTGGCTCAGGCGGTGTTTGGCGTTCGATTAAAAATAGAAGAAGTTGAGCGTCGGGGAATTACGAATATTACCGTCAGCGATGTCGAATGGGCTAAAAGCAAAAGAAAGGTCTGGAAGTTAATAGCGACGCTGGAAAAGACCGAGAACGGCGTAGAGGCGAAAGTGAGACCCGAAATGATTGATTTAAGCCATCCTTTAGCCGCGGTTCGCGGAGTTACGAACGCGGTTACAATCAGCACGGATTATTTGCAGGATGTTACAATTGCGGGACCGGGAGCGGGAAATTGTGAAACGGGCTATGCCGTGTTGAATGATCTGCTGGC
>JAJRSN010000110.1 GCA_024278715.1 Calditrichota bacterium | reverse complement strand
TTGCTCTATCAGGCAGGCGAGTTTATTTTGGGATAGGATGTCTTCGATTCGACCGACGGCGTCTTTGACAAACTTGCTTTCAGGGTAGAGCACCGGAATTTTCAAATAGTTAATCAATGCCAAAGAGTTGTGGTTTTGGCTGAAAAGAATTTCGGAATACATCCAGGTAATTTGATCTCCCAGAGAAAAATCGGGATATTTCTGCAGGAAACTTTCCAGTTCCGTTATTAAAAACGAGTCATAATCGTGACTTTGATTTTCAAAATAGACCTGCTGTAAAAACGCAAATCGGTCGTTAAGCGTTTTATTCTGGGCAAATAACAAAGCAATAAAAGATAAAATTAATAAAACTGAGCGCATGTATTTTGTAATGCAAGGCGTCATCTTTTAGTTCCCTATTTTATCTCCAAAGGTTTGACAAAAATTACTTTTTCGTTTTGAACCTTAACCGTGCCCGGCGGCGCTTTACGAATCCGGCTGACATAACGAGCCTGCGTGTAAATAACCGAAACGGTGGAAGAGTGTTTTGCTGTGCGGTTGGCTGCCGCAATTTGCGCAGCCTGCTCGATAATATGGTGCGGCGGTAATTGATCTTTTTTGGGTACGCGTATAATTACATGCGCGCCGGTAACGCCCTGAGCATGCAGCCAGATGTCCCATTTATTGGCAAAGCGAAAGGTTAACAAGTCGTTGTTTTCACCGTCTTTTCCTATGTAAACGTCCCAGGTTTTATTTAGAATCAGACGTTTAAAAGAATAACGCAGATTGGAAGACGGTATTTGTCGATCCGCTTCGGCTGCGGTTTTTTGAATTAATTTTATCTCTTTTAATTTTCGGCTGAATTTGCGCAAGCGATCCAAGTCTTTAATCTTATTTAAATCGGTAATTAGTTGCTCGATTTCTTTTATCTCTTTCTGATAGGTGCTCAATTTGATTTCCTGAATGTTCTTTTCTTCGTTAAGGCGTTTAAATTTGTTAAAGTACCGTTCGGCGTTGGCGACCACGGATCTGGATGGGTTCAGTTTGATTTTAATTTTCTCCTTTTCTTCCGAAAAAATATTTTCCAATTCAACCTCCCGCGCGCCCTTGGGAATTTGATTCTTGAAAGTTAAAAGAAGATTGGCTTTAAGTTCGGCTTCTTCTTTTCTGCGGGTAAGGTCGGAGTTTTTCTTTAATTTTTCTACGGAATTACGGAGATAATTTAAACGCGTGCTTAAAGCTTTTGAACAAACCGATTGAAGCCGTTCGAATTCCAGAACAAATTGTTTTTCACGGTAAAAAACGGACAAAGCGTCGTTAAGGGAAGAGCGCCGCTGAGAAGTTAATTTTTCGGAATCTTCAAGATGCAAAAGAGGAATGACGGAAATCCTGTTAATACGTTCATTGTCCGGCTTAAAATAAAGATACGCCGTTCCGGAATTTATCTCTTCGCTGATTTTTACAAGCACGTCGATCAGACGCTGTTTTTGCGAGCCGTTCAGGTCGGAGAGTTTTAAATCCGCGCTCAATTGAATCCTGAACAGGATTTCGTTAAACAACAAATTACTTAACGCGGCAAAATTCTTTTTTAAAAAGGTGAATATCGACTGATCGGGATTTGACTCGGCAAAATCTTCCAAAACCTTCCGTTCTATGGAATTCAAAGCGAATTTTTCAGGTTTATTTGTTGCGGTCTCCGGATATTCCAATCGGTCTTTGAAGGTTGAAATAAGTTTTTCTTCTTTGTCGAATAAGAAGATGTTGTTAAAATTTCCGTAAAAAACGACCTCAAGACGAAAATTTTCGGTTTCGATCAACAAATGTTTATCGAAATTTAATAATGAAATATTTAGAATTGTCTGATCTTTGAGCTCCGGAAATAGTTTGAGAACGGGCTGCTTTATAACCGATTGTTTTGAAATCAAAAAATAGGGCTGGTCGGGAGCAACAGATAAACGCAGGAATAAACCACTGTTTAAAGTAAGAACCAATTCGTTTTTACGATAAGTGAACGCAGTGTCAATTTGATATCCCAAAACCCGAGATTTTAATTCCTTAATTAATTGCGCAAATAAATAAAAGTTTTTGTGCATGAACCTTTTTGCTTTTAGTTTAGGAGATTAATAAATTAAGCACTTACTTAAATTTTGTTAATATTGATTTAGCCCTGTTGAGAATTTCGATTATTTGCTTTGGGCAAAAAATTACCTGATCAGTAGTCCGGAAATTACTGTTATGAAAAAGATCGTAAAGGACTCCGTCTTCCTTTCGGTTTTGCTAAGCTAAATCAATTGCAATTGACTACAATTTACAAAGAAACTGGGTTAAAATAAATTTTGATTTTTTACGGAGAATATCTATGCGCAGCATGACCGGATACGGAAAAGGGATAAGTCGGAATGAAAATTTCGAAGTGTCCGTGGAATTAAAAAGTGTGAACAATCGATTTTTGGATTTGAATGTTCGATTACCCAAAGAGTTAAGCCACGAAGAAAACCCTGTTCGGGAGCTTGTTAAAAGCAGGATTAAAAGGGGTAAGGTCAGTATTTTTATTAAATTGAAACAAAATCCGCAAAGCGAAAGCGGGGCGTTTATTAACTGGGAAGAGGTTCAAAAGAATTACAATCAGTTAAAAGTAATTCAGGAAAAACTGGGACTCGGCGATTCCATCAGGCTCGATCATCTTCTTGCGTTTCAGGATATTTTTACGCCCGATTTGGAAACAATTGCCGAAGAGCAAATACATCCCTTAATATTTGAGGCTCTCGAAAAAGCGCTTGAAGAATTTATCCGGATGAGCGAAAGAGAGGGCAGGAATATTTTTGCGGATATTGAAGGACGAGTTAAAAAGATAGAAAAACTAACCCATGAAATTCAGGAATTGGCTCCGCAGAATCTGAAATCCGAATTCGACCGTTTGTACAAAAATGTGCTTAATCTGATAAGCGAAAAAAATTTGGAAAACAGTCGTTTGGAGCAGGAAATAGCGATAATCTCGGATCGGGTTGATATTACCGAAGAGTGCGTGCGCTTATTGAGTCATATCGATCTTTTCAAAATAACCCTGACCTCGAAAGACGAGGTCGGTAAACGAATGAATTTTATTTTGCAGGAAATGCATCGGGAAGCGAACACGATTAATTCCAAAACCACAATGTTAGAAATTTCACACCGGATTATTCAGGTAAAAGAAGAAATTGAAAAGCTAAGGGAACAGGTACAGAATATTGAATAGCAGGAGAGAGAATGAGATTTAAATCGCCTTACATTGTTTTTTCGGCTCCTTCCGGCGGAGGTAAGACGACTGTTGTTAAATTACTGACCGAAAAATATCCCGAAATGGTTATTTCGGTTTCGGCGACCACGCGACCAAAACGCCCCGGAGAAGCGGACGGCGTTGATTATCATTTTATTAGCAAACAAGAATTTGAAAAGCTTATTAAAAAAGGGCAGTTTTTGGAATATGAACAGGTTCACGGACACTATTACGGAACTTTAAAAGAACATGTGGATAATCACATTAAAAATAATAAGGTTGTGCTTTTTGATATTGACGTTAACGGCGCCCTATCGATCAAGCGTCATTATCCCGAGGCGATTCTGATCTTTTTGAAACCTCCCAGCGAAGAGGAACTGATTAAACGCCTTAAACAACGAAGAACCGAAACCGAGGAGAGCATTAACCGCCGTCTGAAAAGACTCCCTTACGAATACGAACAGGCGAAGAAATTCGATCACGTTATTGTTAATGATGATTTGCAAAACACAATAAAAGAAATAGAAAAACGGATTTTTATTTCCGGAGAATAAAAATGTCCGTCGGGATTATTGATCGTACAGACTATCAACTGTTGCTTGCCTTGCCTTTAATATTAAGGGTTTGTCAATCGGACGACGAGGTTTTAATAAATACAACCGAACGGAACCGGAATATCGTAAGTCGTTTCCGGGAGCTGAATTCCAGAATTGTTCCGATTGATGATCCCCGGCAGGTAAGAGGAGCGGATGTGTTGATCTGGCTGCTGAACTCCGCGGAATTTCCCGAATCGTTTACTCCGTCCAAAACAATTTTTTATCCCATTCTGAAAAAAGAAGACCTAATGCGTTACAGGCAAGCCCTTGTCCGATCGGGTTTAAAGGTTCCGCCCGGCTCCGAAATTGTGTCGGGTTATGTGCCCGGCGACATCGATTCGCTCATGGATTTCATTCGTTTTGTAAAAAGCAAACATCCGTTAAAGGGAAAAAAACTGTTGATAACCGGAGGACCGACTGCGGAAGACATCGATCCCGTGCGCTTTATTACAAACCGTTCATCCGGGAAGATGGGTGTTGCTCTGGCTAGGGCGGGGTTCATTTTTGGCGCGGAGGTGAAATTGGTATTGGGTCCCGCTTCGGTTGCCGTGCCCGAATATTTGGACTGCATTCGCGTCCGGTCGGCTAAAGAGATGGCAGAGGTCGTTCTTAACCGGTTTGATGAATCGGATATTTACATCGGAGCGGCGGCGGTGGCGGATTTTACTCCGGCGCGGTTCAACGAACAAAAGATAAAAAAAAGCGGCAACGGATTGGAATTAAAATTAACCCGCACAACCGATATTCTAGCCGCTTTAAGCGGTCGTAAAAAACATCAGATTCTGGTTGGTTTCTCGGTAGAAACGGAAAATGAAATGGAAAATTCAAAACAAAAGTTGAAACAAAAGAATTTGGATTTTATTATAATAAACAATCCAAAGCACAAAGGAGCCGCTTTCGGACAAGAAACCAATAAAGTTCTTGTTCTGGATCGTAGCGGTAATGTGTTAGACTTACCGCTGCAAAGTAAATTGGAAATAGGATTAAAAATCATGAATTTATTAGCAGAAGCCGAAAGATAATATGAGCGAAAAAGACATTTTTGAGCAAATCGAAAATTATTTTAAATGGTATCAAAAAATTTACGGCTCTTCGCTTTATTTAAAGCACGAAATCAGCGATGTTAACATAGTTGCGCCTCAGCCCGTACAACCTGCGTCGCAAAAAGTAACCCGCGTAAGCGGATACAGCCAAACAAGCCCGGAATTACAGGAATTTTATCTGCAGATTAAAGATTGCAGGAAGTGCGAATTGCACAAAACGCGCAAGAATTTTGTTTTCGGATACGGGAACGCCAATGCCAAAGTGATGTTCGTCGGCGAAGCGCCGGGCAAAGAAGAAGACGAGCAGGGGCTGCCGTTTGTCGGTCCCGCCGGAAAACTTTTGGATAAGATGTTCTTTTCCATAGGCTTGAAAAGGGAAGACGTGTACATCGCCAACGTTTTAAAGTGTCGTCCGCCGATGAACCGGAATCCCAGACCCGACGAAGTAATTCAATGCGAACCTTATCTAAAAAAACAACTTGAGCTGATCAAGCCCCGTTTGATTGTTGCTTTGGGACTTTACGCGGCGCAGTCGTTGCTGAAAACGCAGCAGACGTTAAGTAAAATGCGCGGCAGCATTCATCAATACGAAAATATTCCGATCATTGTCACCTACCATCCCGCCGCCCTGCTTCGTAATCCGATGTGGAAACAGCAAGCCTGGGAAGACCTGAAGCAGGTTAAAAAATTGCTTCAGAAAACATGAAATTTAACGCTCACGGTATGGTAATCCGTTTAATTTAAGATTTACCGAAAACGGTTGAAATACGGATGGCAAAGGGATTTAATCCGAAAACCTTAAATTGCAATCAGGCTTAACATTTTGCATATTTGTTAAGGCACGCTCGTTCGATTTGAACCTTGGGGATAAAGCGATCGGATTTTTCTGCTTTGTCGGCAAAAAAGTTCTTGACCGGAGGGGTTTTTTTACTTATTCTTAAATCTGTTAGTAGTACTCAAAATGTGTAAAGTTTAATTGAGTTGTTACCAAAAACAGTAACAAAAAATATTACGAAATGTGAATTTTAAAACAAGTGGGTAAGATATGCCGGAGGTAGAATACAACAAGGTTGACGCTGTTCGTTCCATGCCCCAGTCTGTTGAAGTTGAACAGGCGGTATTGGGTGCAATGTTTCTTGATCGGGATGCGGTAAACCTTGCCGCCGAAAATTTAGTGGAAAGCTATTTTTATAAACGCAGTCATCGGATGATTTTCTCGGCAATGATCGAGCTTTTTGACAAAGACGCGGAGATCGATCTTTTGAGCGTTGCGGATGTGCTTAAAAAGCGCAACCAATTCGATGAAGCCGGCGGACATGTCTATCTTTCGGAAGTCATCAGCAGCACGGCGACATCGGCAAATGTTCAATATCATATTGAGATTATTAAGAAAAAAGCGCTCACCCGCATGTTGATCAGAACCTGCGAGAACATTATTAACAAAGCCTATACCGAAGAAGAAGAGATCGACGAATTACTGGACTACGCCGAGCATCATATATTCGAGATTTCGGAAAAGCGGTTGAAAAAAGGTTTTGACGAGATAAAACCAATAGTGCACCGAACGTTTGAGCGTATTGACGAATTGTATCGTTCCAGCAGATCGGGTGTGACCGGGATTCCGACGGGCTACAAAAAATTAGACGAACTGACCGCCGGATTGCAGTCCTCGGATCTGGTTATTCTTGCCGGTCGTCCCAGTATGGGTAAAACCGCCTTTGCGCTGAATCTAGCCCGGAACGCAGCCATCGATTTCGGGATTCCCGTGGGAGTTTTCAGCCTTGAAATGTCCGCGGACGCTCTGGTAATGCGTCTTTTGTGTACGGAATCCAAAGTCAATATGATGAGCGTGCGCACAGGAAAGATAAACAAAGAAGAAATGAGGCGCCTCACAGAACACGCGTCAAAGCTTATGAACGCCCCGATTTTTATTGACGACACGCCGGCAATGAATGTACTTGAACTTAGAGCCAAGGCAAGGCGTTTAAAATCTGAACACAATATCCAGTTGTTGATTATCGATTATTTGCAGCTTATGGAAGGGCACAAGGGCGAGAACAGACAACAGGAAATTACGCATATTTCGCGTTCGCTTAAAGCGATAGCCAAAGAATTGGATGTGCCGGTTTTGGCGTTGTCGCAGCTATCGCGAGCGGTGGAGCAACGCGATAAAAGTCGTAAACCTCAGCTCTCCGATTTAAGGGAATCGGGTGCTATTGAACAGGACGCGGATATTGTGTTCTTTGTTTACCGCCCCGAATATTACGGCATTATGGAATTTGACGATACGGGGCAATCCACGCACAATATGTGTGAAATAATTATCGGAAAACAAAGGAACGGACCTACCGGACAGGTAAGATTAACGTTCTTAAAAGAATTCGGGAAATTCGCAGATCCCGATTTTTTGCATGAGGGAGGCGTTCTCCCTGTATCGGACTTTTAAAGATTCGGGTAGCCAAAAATGGATGACGCTGCGTTAATAAAAAAATTACATCAAATGTACGATCATCATTTTGATGAGCTGATCCGGAAGATATCATCGTATGATTCGAAACCGGATAAGGAGAAGCTGCGTCTTGCTTTTGACACAGCTCTCGAAGCTCACGCCAGACAGCGTCGTTATTCCGGCGAACCCTACTTTGAACACTGTGTTCAGGTGGCTCATATTTTAACCGAACTGCGCATGGATGACACCACCATCATAGCCTCTCTTTTACACGATACGGTTGAAGACACCGATGTAACCCTCGACGAAATAAAAGAAAAATTCGGCGAAACGATAGCCAAACTTGTGGACGGGGTTACTAAAATAGGCGGTCTGAAATTTCAAAGCAAAGAGGCGCGTCAGGCGGAAACCTTTCGCAAAATGCTGCTTTCGATGGTTAAAGACATCCGCGTTATTATCATCAAGTTTGCCGACCGATTGCACAATATGCGCACCCTTGAGCACGTGCCCGAGAAAAAGCGCGGACACATCGCCCTTGAAACACGCGATGTTTACGCTCCTCTGGCTCATCGTCTGGGAATTGCCCGCATCAAAACTGAATTGGAAGACCTATCGTTAAAATATCTTGATCCCCACGCGTACAAAGATTTAGCCCGGAAAATCAAATCAACAAAAAAAGAACGGGAATCTTACATCAATCGCGTGAGCGTGCCCATCGAACAGGAGCTGGAAAAACACGGGATTAAAGCCATAATTTCAGGAAGACCGAAATCGTTCTTCAGTATTTACAATAAAATGAACAAGCGGGATAAGCCGTTCGAAGAAATTTATGATTTGCTTGCCATCAGGATCATCGTCAATAAAGTGGAGGAATGCTATTATGCTCTGGGAATTGTTCACAGCCTGTACATGCCGGTTTATGACAGGTTTAAAGATTATATCGCCATGCCCAAAATCAACGGCTACCAGTCGTTACATACAACGGTGATCGGTCCCGACGGGAAAATGGTGGAAATTCAAATTCGCACGCATGAAATGCATCATTTGGCTGAAGACGGAATTGCTGCTCATTGGCGATATAAACATGGCATCGAAGAGCGGTCAAAATTTGACGATCATTTAAACTGGATCAAAGATTTATTGGAACGGCAGATAATGATGAACGATCCGGGCGACTTCCTCGAAGATTTAAAAGTCGATTTGTTTCAGGACGAAGTGTTTGTCTTTTCTCCGAGGGGCGATCTGTTTAAGCTGCCGCGCGGATCAACCCCGATCGATTTTGCTTACGCGGTTCATACCGGTGTGGGAAATCACTGTATTGCCGCCAAAATTAACGGGAAAATCGTTCCTTTAAAAAGTGAGCTTAAAAGCGGGCAGCAGGTCGAAATTATTACTTCGCAAAACCAAAAACCCAATCAGGACTGGTTGTCGTTTGTAAAAACCAGTAAGGCTAAACACTGTATCCGCAAAATTCTCAGGGAAGAGCAGCAAGCCCAGACTCTGAAAATGGGCGAGGAAATTCTGGGAAGATTTTTGAAAAAATACAAACTGTCCGAAGATTCCGATGAAGTTAAAGAAGTCCTTCCCAAAATAGGTTTTCAGAATCTTGAAAGTTTGAAAATCGCCATAGGTCGGGGCGAGTTTGTAATAGAGAATCTGGGACGAAAGTTATTCCCGGATAAGCTGGCTCCATTAAAGAAGAAGGATAACTTTTTTGTTAAATTTTTAAAACGCGCCCGCAGTGATTCCGGAATTAAAGTCCACGGAATGGATAATATGTTAATTACCTTTGCCCGATGCTGCCAGCCCGTTCCCGGCGACCGGATCATAGGATATTTAACCAGAGGCAGAGGAATTACCATCCACAGAACCGATTGCAAGAATATGATCGAACTCTACAAGGAAAAAGAGCGCATCATTGAAGTTGAATGGGACGCCGAAAAAGAACAAAAATTTCAGGTGCAGTTGACCATTTTAGGGGAAGACCGAAAAAATTTATTAAAAGACATTACTACCTGCATCGCCAAGCAAGATATTAATATCATCAACGCCAATTTTCATGTGGAAGACATGTACGCCCAGGGTGTGATCGATATTGAGGTTCAGGATTTGCACCATCTCACCAAAATTATTAACAGTATTCGCAAACTTTCAGGCGTATTTTCGGTTGAACGGGTGGAAGATATTTCGTCGGTGCAGGCGTCCTGATTTTTTAAAAGTTGCAGATTCCTAAAATTACTTGAATTTGGCTTTTCTAATTATTAGGTTTGCCAAACAATCCGAAAAATTGTGTTCAAGGGAAACGATTACGTTTCCCTTTGCTTTTCTACTGCTTTGACGAGGTTTAATTAAAAGGGAAGGAGTAAAATTGGACTACGTTTATTTAACAAAAGAAGGTTTGGAAAAACTGAAGAAAGATCTCCATGAATTAAAATACAAGATTCGTCCTCAAATTTCTCAAAAAGTCGCCACGGCTCGGGAACACGGCGATTTAAAAGAAAACGCCGAGTATCATGCGGCTCGGGAAGAGCTTTCCATGGTGGAGAGCAAAGTTCATGAGCTGGAAAGCAAAATTGCCCGCGCCCGTGTTATAAACAATGACGAAATAGGTACGGATACGGTTTCTATCCTGAATACCGTGACCCTCGAGGATCTGAATCGCGGTAAGAAATTGAGCTACACGCTCGTTTCCGTGGAAGAAGCGGATTTCAAACAGAATAAAATCTCCATCACTTCGCCGGTGGGCAGAGCATTGCTGGGCAGGAAAGTCGGAGAAGTGGTTGAAATTCAGGTTCCCGCCGGAATGCTAAAATATAAAATTCTCTCTATTGAAATTTGAAAAGAAAAGAGCCTGAAACCTCCGGACATTTTTTACGTCTTATAAATAAAGAAATATTTTACCGGAGGTAATTATGCAGGAATCATCAAATTTTAATCAAACGCCGCCTAAACGGTTGTATCGTTCCCGCGCCGATCGAATGATTGCAGGAGTTTGCGCGGGTCTCGCAGAGTACTCTAGTCTGGATCCTGTTTTAATCCGACTAATATTTGTACTTTTAGGTTTTATGGGCGGACTAGGCGTTATCCTTTACATCATCGGAATCATCATCATCCCGGAAAATCCCGATCAACAGCCTCGCGCAGAAACAAAGTCCAAAAAATCCGATCATTCCGTCTTTTGGGGAGCGTTATTGATTTTGATCGGCGCCTTGTTATTAATTCAGCAAATGAATTTTATTCCGCCGATTAATCTCTGGATGTTGCCCTGGTATTTTATTTGGGCTTTACTGTTTATTGGTCTGGGAATATTTTTAGTGTTAAAAAACGGCTCGGCGTCCAAAGTCTCAAAAGAAGAACCCGTTGTTTCGACAGAACCGGAATCCGAGGAAGAGACCGCTCAGCCGAGAAAAACGTTGTTCCGGTCTCGGGACGACAGGATGCTTGCCGGCGTTTGCGGAGGACTGGCAAAGTATTTTAATGTTGACCCCACTATCGTTCGACTGATTTATGTACTGTTGACGCTATTTTCCAAGGGATTGGGTATTCTTGCCTATATTATCTTGATTATAGCCGTTCCCGAAGAAAAACCTCAAACTTTTTCGAATGGAGAAAGTCATGAATAGTCAACGCTGGATCGGAGTAATTTTGATCCTTATCGGCGGTTTGATGCTCTTGCATCAGTTGGATTTGTTTTATCTGACAGGCGATCGCCTAATTGCAATTATCTCTTTGTTGGTGGGCGTTGCGATGCTGCGAAAATCGATTGATCATCCCGAACGAAAGGGTCTGTTGGGCGGCAGCTTTTTCACTCTGTTTGCCCTTTCCTTATTTATTTTTGATTTTTCGTTGAGACCCTTTGCGCGACCTCTTTTTCTTGGCGATCTGTTTATTGTTTTAGCGGTTTCGAACCTTATTTATTTTCTGTTCTCCGGAATGAGCAAAAGTCTGAATATTTTCATGTTCTTCTTTTTCGGAGCCATCGGCGGCACAATGATTGCGGTTTACTACGACTTGATTGATGTCTGGGAGTTGGATGAAGTAGTTTCCACTTACTGGCCCGTTGTTTTAATTGTGATCGGATTGTTGATCATCATCGACGGGATGACTTCGCACCGGAAAAAGAGATTAGGGGAACACAAAGGGTCGTAGGCGTGGCTGAAACCGGAACATGGAATTTGGAACCGCCGTTTGTGACCGCAGATTAAGCTGATTACACTGATTTCGCAGATTAAATTAAGGTATTTTTTGAACTTAATTTTAGGAATCGGAGATAATAAAAAATAAGTCTTTTTTTGCGGTCAGAAGCGGGGATAATTTTTGTCAATGGTTATCAACTTTCTAAAAGGTAATCAACAGCAGAAAAATTCTGTGTAACTTTCTGCGGTGTTTATCAAGCCCCTAAAGGGGCTTCCAAAGGTCGTAAACGACCTGTCCGCCTCTTTCTCGCATATTTCTTAATCTTTGATTACCATTAACAGGCTTAACCGTTAATTTGCTTTTCACCAACTCATTAATTTTGACAATTATCTAAATTTTCATATTTTCCCAAATCAAACAATCATTTTAAAATTCGGGAGAAAATACCTGATGCCAATTGTCAGCGGTTCTCTTACATTACCAGGAGATAAATCAATTAGTCACCGAGCCGCGTTATTCTCGGCTTTAAGAGACGACATCTCTCATTTTGAAAATTTTAATTTCAATCGCGATTGTCAGGCTACGCTGAATTGTTTAAAGAATCTCGGCGTGGAAAGCATTTGCAGCGATTCCCGGTTAACGATCAAAGGCAGAACATTAAGTTCGTGGCTTAATCCCTCCGAAACACTGAATGCGGAAAATTCCGGCACCACGGCGCGTTTGTTAAGCGGATTGCTCGTGCATCTTTCTTTTAAAACAACCCTTGCCGGGGATTCGTCCCTGTCAAAACGTCCCATGAAGCGGATTATCGATCCTTTGCAAAAAATGGGCGCGAATATCGAATCTACCGACGGGCATTTGCCGTTGACTTTTTTTCCGGCGGAACAGATTAACGGGATTGAATATGTGCTGCCCGTAGCCAGCGCTCAGGTTAAGTCCGCCGTTCTTCTTGCCGGACTTTTTGCCGACGGTGTAACAAAGGTTATTGAAAATGTGCCCACCAGAGATCACACCGAGCGTTTGTTAAAATTAAAAGTTGAATACGATCAAAACGGAAGAAAAATTATTTCAAGCTCACGCGAAAACAGCATTCCCGATATTTCGATGACCATTCCCGGCGATTTTTCTTCGGCTGCCTTTTTTATCGCCGCTGCGCTGCTTTTACCCGATTCGGAATTGGTAATAAAAAATGTTTCATTAAATCCGACCCGAACAGGCTTTATTGACATCCTTGAAAAGATGGGCGTAAAATTAGAAGTCAATATTACCCAGGAATCGCCCGAACCGATGGGAGAGGTGGTTGTCAGGTATCAGCCTTTGCAGAATATCACCGTTCCCGCTGAAATTATTCCGAATATCATCGACGAGATTCCCATTTTAAGCGTCATTGCCGTAAAAGCCGAAGGAACTTTGGAACTGCGCCACGCCAAGGAACTGCGCTTCAAAGAATCCGATCGGATTACCGCCATGGTGCAAAATTTGAGGGCAGTCGGAGTGGAAATTACGGAATATGAAGACGGATTTAAAATTGAGGGTCCTCAGACTATTAAGGGCGGTAAAATTAAAACCTTCGGCGATCATCGCATCGCCATGTCGTTTGCAATTGCAAATCTCTGTTCGGAACAAGGAATTGAAATCGACCGACCGGAATGCGTGGAGGTCTCTTTTCCGCAGTTTTGGGGACTTTTGAAAAGCGTGGTTAAAAAGTAATGGAAGAATAGAAAAAAATGGATACGACAATTAAGCGCTACGGAATTATCGGTTTTCCTCTTAAACACTCTTTTTCTCCCTATATTCACAACAGAGCTTTCGGAGATTTGGGAATAAAAGCCGTTTATGAAAAAATTGAAATAGAACCCGGCAAATTTGAAGCGAGAATTGCGGAACTTAAAAGCGGGAACTACAGCGGTTTTAATGTTACTATTCCGTACAAGGAGAGAATTCTGCACTTCATCGATCAAATAGATCCCTACGCAAAAGCGATTGGCGCGGTAAATACGATTGAATGCCGTCACGGTCGATGGACGGGATACAACACCGATTGGTCGGGATTCTTAAAACCGATTGAAACGGATCTGGATTCAATCGAAAAATGTTTAATTTTAGGAGCCGGAGGCGCGGCGCGCGCCGCGGCGTTTGCTTTGCTGAAGGTAAAAAAGATTGAATTTTTGTGGATCGCAAACAGAACGGTACAACGGGCGGAAAAACTTGTAGAGACTCTCAAACAACATAGAATGATTGAATTCAGGATTTCCGGTTTAAACGAAGCGGCGGAATGCGGAATTTCTTTTGATTTGATCGTAAATACAACATCGGTGGGCATGTCCGGACAAAAAGACGAATTGATTATCGATCCGCAGCCGATTTCAAAACCGGAAACCATTGTTTACGATCTTATTTACAACCCGCTAAAGACGCCGCTGTTGCAAGCCGCGGCAAAATTAAATCTGAAAGCCCTCAATGGATTACCGATGCTGATTTTTCAGGCGGAAGAAGCCTTTAAAATATGGACGGGTCGGCGCTTCAATCAAAATACGATCAATCATCTATTTGATAAACTGCCCGAATTGATTGGTTAAACCGCTCAATCATCGCCGGATTCTTCGTTTTCCTTCTT
>JAJRSN010000109.1 GCA_024278715.1 Calditrichota bacterium | reverse complement strand
CCAGATTAAGTTTACCCGAATAGTTTTGGCGTTCGGTTGTGTTTCCCGTTCCGAATTGTTTGCTCACATTGTGGAAATCGGAGTCGGTGCTTTCCCATTGAATGTTAAAATTCATCACGTCTGCTAATTTCACATTTGCGGAAAGGCGCATGGCAGTGGCTCTAACTTTGCGCACGCCGGAGAGTCTTAACTCATCAAGCCATATTTCACCGGTAAAATCACCGTAATTGCGACCGACCTCGTCTCCGCGGTTTTTTACACCGATAACAAAATAGCGGATTGTATTTAGACTTGGTTTACCCGTGGCTTTGTAATAGGCTTCTGTTTTTCCGCGTAATTTTTTCACATAAACAACGCTGTCCGCCGTTCCGACCATCAGTGAGTCGATCGATTTGATTGCCGCAAGATCGTCGAGATCAATTTCGATTTTGTTTGCCGAATTCCAATGGGCATAAACATCCTGACCATATTCGTAATAATTTTTATCGTCCGAACCAAAACGAATATAAAACCGGATAGGAGACGGCTCCTGCAAAGGTTCGCCGCTTGCGTTGTACTCGGGAGGGTTTTCGGGCAGGGAACGGTCGCCGTGAACAAACATTTTCAACTTTTTGTAATTCACCAGACTCATTGCCTGGTATAACTGTTTGCGACCTTCCGCAACTTCGCCCGGTTTTAGTCCAAAGAATCGCATTACTAACGATTGCTCCTTAGACATGGCGCGTGTGATCCGGTCGCGGACGCCGGTAACTCCGGGCGGCGAATGGTAGGGTTCGGGTCCGCCGGGAATGGCGTCGGCGTTTTCTTCGGTATTGTAAACGGCAAGCGTAAAAACAGAATCATTTTTTACGAAATTACTTTTTCTGTCTTTGGCGACGCCTGTTTCTTCCCATTCGTTACCGACAAAATCAAATGTGGCAATCAAAATACGCGTTCGTTCTTTGGGAATATCGCTAAACCAGAGGCGGACATTCAAAATCTGTTGAAACGTCGTATCCGGATGACCGATTATCCGCGTAAATTCTTTCAAAGGGATTCTGAACTGGCGCCACCCTTTTTCGGTTGATCCCACCAGCCATTCCTTTGCTCTGACATCGTTGCTATCCAGGGAAAAGGTATATTCAAAATAGGAATTAACCGTAGATAGCTGACCGTCTCCGTCGAGGTCTTCCGTATCGGGATAACGGGCTTCGCGCGATTTACTGTTTCCTTCGGTACCGTTAATGCCGTCGTACAAAACGCCGTCGTAGCGGTTCCAGGCGTTGAGCTGCGGCTCTTTCCAATTGTCGTCGGGATCATCGCCAGGCATTCCGTCCGGGATACCATCCAATCCGACATCCTCTTCTTCTTCAAGCAGTCCGTTGTTGTTTTTATCTTCGGTGTTCAAACTTCCGTAACTGGCTTCGCCGCGAATATTTTTTCCGCGTACGTACCAATCTTCCGAGATTTGCCCGATATCGATATTTACGGTACCTCTGTTTCCGAGTATCCACAGCTCGATATATTTTGTTTTTTCCTGATTTGCGAACGATGCGGTGGAGCGCATGATTCCAGCCCAGGAGCTATCGGGATTACTATCGGGATCTCTCCAGATATCGATACCCAATACGTCTGTGGTTTGTCCGGTTTGAGCGTTTACATCGCGGTTCGGCCAAATATCTTTAATGGGCACCTGGCGGTAGGGATTAAACCAAACGATATGCGCTCTGGCTCGATCGGCTTCCAAAACATCAACCTCTGATTCGCCGAGCCTCGGGATAATAACGGGGGTGCTGGCATGAGACCAGGTACGATAACGGATGCCAAGGGTGGTTGTTCGTTTGCTGGCTTCAAAATCATCGATATAAGCCACGCCCTCTTTATCATGGGTACTAGCGTTATTTAACGTATTCGGATTCGGAAGAACCTGAGCAAATTCGCCTTCAATCGCAATTTTGGAGTCGGCGTTGGTTTCGAGAATCGGTAATTTGTCGAGCAATCGCGTAATAATGCGCGGCTCAAATTTGAGGGATGTGTTCAAGTCCCAGACAAAATTGCGAAAGGGCTCCTGCCCCACGCGAACACGCTGGTCGATGGTGCTCTTATTCATGTACAATGCCGTAAAGCCGATGAATGACCTATCCCAAAAGCGGTATTCCATTCTTGTGCCGAAAATGGTCTTTTTATCGAGCTGGAATAAATTTGCCCGTTCGTATTTTATTTGAATATTCGAGCTGCTTCTCTTTGCTTCGGAAGACAACAGGGTTAGCTGTCCCGTAAAATAATCGATTATGTAATCTTTATCGCGCTCCAGTGTTCTGCCGCCGAGCGTTACGACTTCACTTCCTTCCAGCACATAAAATCCAAGATCAAAGGTCGATTTGGTACTTTTGGAAGTAACAATAATTTCGAATTTACTGCGTCTCACAAACTCGGAGCTGTTGGTATTATTAAGTTTGTATATATCAACAAGGTCTTTTTCGGGAAGCCTTCCCTTAAAACGACTGCCTTCTTCGGGATAGAAGGGTTGTAAACTTGGGAAAATCAGGATGCCGTTTTTAAAATCGATTATATAAGGGTTGTGATCGACTTTTTCGTCGCCGCCCTCCACGGGGTTGCCGTTTTCATCGAGCACATCCAATTCCATTAAATTCAAATAGGTTTTATCGCTGCCTTCGGGATAGATTTGATGGGTGCCGTTAACATTGTTCTCAATGCGCAAATCGAATCCGTCTTTTTCGATGTTTGTTCCACCCAAAAAGTACACATTACGCATCATCAGCGGCCATGTATCTTCGTAAGAGGGCTGCATTTGGCGGGGTTTGATCAATTTCAGAATAACAACCTGACTGGTATCCACCAAAGTTTCGCTCATAGTTCCGATTGTAGGGACATTCGGATCCGCAAAAGATTCCGCGGTGGCGTAAGCTACCGCCAAAACCTGATTATTATCCACTCCCTGATTCAACCAAAAGAATCCGCGATATTTATCATAAAAATAATCTTTGCCATATTCTAATCTTTTAAAATATCCTTTTTCAATTTTGCCCGGCTCCTGCTGAATTTCATCGAAATTAATGTTTTTATATTTGAAATCGGCATCCAGATAATCCCAGGGATTTACAACGGCGATACCGCTGCGCACATCTCCGTCGGAATAGCTTGTTGAGACCCATACTTCTAATTGTAAAATTTCTTTTCCGCCGATATAGGTAAAAGTTTGCGGATCGTCTTTCAACCCGTCCTCAAAATGATCGTGATAGGGTTTGTCTATAAAAAAGTAGCGATTTTTGATAAATTCATAATCGCGGATGGTGGTGCTGGATTCCTTTGCGCTGCCGCTAATGCTTAATTCTTGTTGCTGTCCTTTTTCCAAAGAGGCTATTGTGGTGACATATAAGTTACCTATTTGCAAATTAGCTTTTAATCCGAAGAGTCCTTTGTTGGAACCGCCGAAAATAACGTATTTGGTAGCGGGCAGGGAGAGGGAGATATTTCCCGCTTCGATGCTCTGGACGATTTCGTCTTCATCGCCGTCGTACCGTAATTTTAATGTATTTTCGATATCCACGGTGGCTTCACTGTTTTGCTCTACTGATACCGTGACTTTTTCGCCGATTTTGCCTTCTACGGTAAATTGCTGGGTCTGCTTAAAACGCGGACTAAAAGTATTTTGGTTTTCCAGCGCAGAGATTGCCGAACCCGAACGTTTTTCGCTTCGTCCGGAAAGGTCGAAGGAGATGTTTCCGGTCACGCGCAAACCGATTCGATCGGAGCCGAAAATTCTGGTAAAGGTTTTACTTTTAATATTCAGGGGAATATCCAATTTAATGGCGCCAAAACCGCTTTCGGATTGTTGTCCGAATTTTGCGACAATGCTTTTTCTCCATATCTCCTGCAGGTCGAAAGCCAGGCGCATTTTGACATAAGTATCCAAATCGACTACGGCTGGAAGTTTAACATCCGATTTGTCAATTACCTCGCGGACGGAGATGTAATTAGCCGTGGAATCCATGGTTATTAAGCGTTTGAAAGTGGGGAATTTTTTTTGGAATAATGTGGAATCGTAAAGAATTTTTTCCAGTCCAAAGACAGTCGGTTCGAATAATTGAACGGTATGCGGAGGAGGAGGCACCCGCAACCCGATTTGCGCCGGCAAAAATACCGGGAGACATATCAAAAACAAATGGAAAACAATAAGCTTCCAATGGAGAAGTCTTTCATTTTTTGATAAATGAGTCTTCAAGTTACCCGCAATGCTCTTTCAAGTTCTACTTGGTTGATCCTAGTTACCGTAACAAATGGCGCTTATAGACCTCCTCCATTATAGCTTTTTTTGAATTTACGAATTTAATGGGATTATAGTTTTAATTCAAATCTATTTCAATGCATAAATTTAGTATTTGTTTTAAGAAAAAAAATGATTGTCATCAATCCGTAAAAAAAGAACAGACAAAAATTCTTAAAACAATAGTTAAACGATGGTTATCGGATCAAGTTTCAGGGGGGAGGAGGTTTTGGTTTTCGGGGACGTCATTTATGACGTTTAGGCAATTGTTGAGGCCATTTATGGCCTTGTGGTACTTGTATTTTCATCGAATGAACCGTTTCTATCGAGGATTATTCAAATTTGCAAAATATAATCAAATTAAATATTATCAATGAAAAGGCTATGAGGTGTTATTATGGAATACTTTTATACACAAATTTATATTCATTATATTTGGTCAACCAGAAGTCGTGTAAAGATATTGACCCCGGAAATCGTGGCAGCTATTAACCGTCATATCCGGGAGCATGCTCCGGAAAACGATATTTTTGTTGTGGAAGTTAACGGGTATCAAGATCATTATCATCTGCTTGTTGAATTGCCTCCGACGCTTTCTGTTGCCAGAGCGATTAATTTGGTTAAAGGTGAATCTTCACACTGGATAAACGAACAAAATTTTTTCCGCCGCAAATTTTTTTGGCAAAAAAAGTATGCCGGTTTTTCGGTCAGTCCTTCCCAAAAAGAGAGAGTCGCGGAATTCATTCGCAAGCAGGCTGAATTTCATCGCAATAAAAGTTTTCGTGAAGAGATTGAAGAATTATTTAAAAAATGCGGACTTAAAATTCCGAAAGATTTTTTCAACTAAAATGTAAAATTTCAAGTTTTAAAACTTTCTAAAATAATTTCTCCCGCGAGTCTGCATTATTTACGAAAGGTCATAAATGACCTATATTTTCCGGCGCATATTCGGCTTTTAACAGATGTCTGCCCGCTTTTCCGCAAACCACGCCATTCATGTTCTAAATTCAACTATTAACATCCTACGCAACATTCGTACTCACGTCAATAAATAAAGGTCATAAATGACCTCCTCCCCTTACCCGATCACCCCCCTACGCCATTTATGGCGTTTTTTTATGCAGACCCCACATTCCAAAAAGGCCATTTATGGCCTTCTCTCAAACACAAAAAGGGCGACAACTCACCGGAGCGCCGCCCATAATTCTTCTTTATTCTGAATAAAAAATCGCCTATTTTACCAGCATCATCTTTCTTATTTGTGTCTGTCCGTTAACATTCAATCTCACAAAATATATTCCGCTCGGTACATTCGACGCGTTCCATTGATAAACATAACTTCCCGCAGAATGAATCCGGTCAACCAATGTTGTAACTCTTTGTCCCAAAATATTATAAATCGACAATCGAACCCCGCCCGCAACCGGTAAATCGAATCGAATGTTGGTCACTGGATTAAAAGGATTCGGATAATTTTGTAATAAACTAAATTCTGAAGGAATCCTGCTGCTGAAATCGATTCTACGAATATCCGTCGGATATTCGGCTATGTTACTGTAAGCCGGTCCGTTAAACTCCGGTCTCGGATCAAGTCCGCCGTCCTGAGCGCGGCTAATGCCGAAAAACTGCGGATCCTGTTCAGTATTACCGTTAACTGCGTCCTGTAAATAACTCTGAACATAACTCTTCTTGCCTACGGAATCCGAAATAGAATAACTGTTTAAATTGAACCAGATATTGTTTAAAAAAAGTATCTCACCTGCCAGCAAACGATCTTTACTGTCGGTCGGCGAATATTTGTCCTCAATGTCAAGACCATAACCGTTGTAATCTCCGAATATACTGTTTGCGTATTCTCCGCCCCAGTTCTCACGAATCTTGAACAGTTCGTCCTGATCCGGATTACCCGATTCTTTACCCGATCCCAGATAAGTAGCGTTGTAAATAACCGCATAAGCCTTAGGCTCGCTCGTCACGCTCGACTTCGGTGCGCCGTCATGCTCACCGCAGCGATTCCCAAAATCAGGATGCTGTATCACAAACAAAAACTGCAACTTGCCGCGATAACCTTCATCCATATCAAATCCGTCGTCCGCGCAATATGCCGCAATTAAGTTCTTGGCGTTTACCGTTCCGCCAAACCACTCAAATCCGTCATCCT
>JAJRSN010000108.1 GCA_024278715.1 Calditrichota bacterium | reverse complement strand
GGCTTCTCCAGTCACTCGTCACTTTGTTACTTGGTAACTCTGTTACTCTGTTACTCATCACGCGTCACGCATTACGCATCACGCATTACGACTTTGTCATTTTATACCATGTCACTCATCACGCATTACGCATCACGACTTTGTCACCCGTTACTCGTTACTTTACATTAACCCTTAACCCTTAACCCTTAACCAATAACTATTAACAACTTTTCTTCCGTATGGTACCAGCTTGCGCGTTTTATGATTTATTAACCATTGAAATTTTGTTTTCAATAAAATAATTTTTAACTTAGCGCTCTTAAATTAAGTATTTAATGAGGAAGGCAAAATGCAATTTGTCAGCCAGTTTTTAAGTTACCTGCTTCCGGTTCTTTATTTGATATTGTTATATATTTACTACAATATCTTTACCGGCAAAAACAGAAAATATGAAAGCAAAACACAAACGCTGCTTCTGGTTTTACTAATCATTCACGGAGTGGAAATAATTTTACGCCAGCTCTATTTAAAAGCCATGCCTTTATCTTCGGCTTTTGATGCATCGTCGTTTCTGGCGTTTTCCATTTTGCTTGTTTATTACATCATCGAACGCAGCTTCGAAAATCGGGCGTCGGGATTTTTTATTATTTTATTCGCTTTTTTCCCCGCGCTCATTTCGGCTTTTAATCATGTCTGGGAAAAGGAATCCAATCCTTTGCTTGCAAATCCCACATTTGCCATTCACGCTTCGCTCAATGTTATCGGTTACACGGCTCTGGCAATTAGCGCCATTTACGCCTTAATGTACATTATTCAATATAAAAACATAAAGCAGCGGCGCTTTAACCGCATTTACGATCAATTGCCCCCTGTGACCTATTTGGAAAACATGAGCAAACGGGCAGTACTGATCGGCATTATTTTAATGGGCGTGGGTATTATGTTGGGGCACTTTCAAACCAAGCAGGCGTTCGGTCGTTATTTTTATTGGGATCCCAAGGTGATTATGACCGACTTTATCTGGTTGATGTATTTGGGAGTTTATGTAACGTCGCATTTTAAAAAATGGTCGGCGCGTTCCATGGCTTATTTATCGATTTTCGGCTTTTCAATTTTATTGGTCAGCATTATTATTGTATTCAGTATTGGTAAATCGTTCCATGAATTTTATTAAGCGAAAGGTCGGATGAATACGCATATACCCTTAAGTTTAATTGGTATTTCCCATAAAACCGCCGCGGTTAAAATAAGGGAAGAGGTTGCCTTTTCAAAAGAAGAGCAGGTCGAATTAAACAAAAAATTAATAAAAGAATTTAATTTAAAAGGTTAGATCGTGCTCTCCACCTGCAACCGCACCGAAATTTATTTAAGCGGCGATTTGTCGATAAACGAGATCAACGAGATTCGCGTTTGGTTAAATTCTTTTAAAAAGTGTAACTGTTTTACCAGCGACGAATATTTTTATGTTTATCAGGGAAAAGAGGCGACTTATCACTTTTTTAAGGTTGTTTCGGGACTCGATTCTCAGATTATCGGCGAGCCGCAAATCACGGGTCAGGTGAAAGAGGCTTACAATCTTTCTCATGATTCCCACAGCACGGACGCCCTTTTAAACAAACTTTTCAATTACGGACTTCAGGCGCAAAAAAAAGTACGCAACGAAACATTTTTATCCGACGGAGCGGTGTCGGTTAGTTTTGCCGGAGTTGAATTAGCCCGCAAAATTTTTACCGGACTCGGAGACAAAAAGGCTTTATTGATCGGAGCCGGAGATACCGCCGAATTAGCGGCTATGCACTTTCTGGAAAAAGGCGTGGGGCAAATTTATATTGCAAACAGAACCTTTGACAAGGCGGAAGTTCTGGCGAAGCGCTTTAATGGCGAGGCTTTTACTCTGGATCAGTTGCCCTGGGTTCTCGGAGAGGTGGATATCGTGATTTCGGCGACAGCCAGCACGGAATTCATTCTAACCCGCGAGGTTGTGGAGCCCATCCTTAAAAAACGCTCGCAAAATCCGCTGTTTATAATAGACCTGGCTATCCCGCGTGATATTGACCCGGAACTTGATACGCTCGACACCGTTTATCTTTATAATCTTGATGATCTGAACGAAATCGTACAGATGAATTTAGCAAAACGGAAAAAAGAGATTCCGAAAGCCGAAAAAATAATTTTACAGCATGTTCATGAATTTGTGCAATGGATTTCGACACACGCCTCGTCTCAGATCATCAATCAATTACGAGAATATTTTGAACAGTTACGCAAGAGGGAATTGGTCCGCCTGCGCTCGCGCTTACCCGACGAAGGTATGGAGCATGTCGAATATTTAACGGAGAGTATCATCAATAAAATAATGCATCAGCATATTAAACTTTTAAAGAAAAACATTAATAATCCGCAGTTGTACGAACAATATCTGGATTTTTTGTTTGAAATGTATGAATTTGAAAAGAAATGAAACGGTAGTTAAATGACAAAGAAGATTCATATCGGAACAAGAGGCAGCGCTCTTGCGCTTTGGCAGGCGGAATATGTGGAAAGATCGATCGCCGAATTATTCCCGGAAATTGAAATTGAACGCGTGATAATTAAGACCGAAGGCGACCGCGATCAAAAATCATCGTTGACCCGAATAGGGGGGCAGGGCGTTTTTACCAAGACCATAGAAGACGCGTTGCTTTCCGGAAAAATTGACGCCGCAGTTCACAGTTTAAAAGATTTACCCTCATCGATGCCGGACGAATTGACGCTTATTGCCGTACCCGAGAGAGGCGCGGTTGAAGACGTCCTGATTTCGCCCGACGGCGTTTCGTTAAAAGAACTGCCGCTCGGAGCGCACATTGCCACGGGCAGCATCAGACGCCGCTGCCAGCTTTTAAAAATTCGTCCAGATTTACAATTAGCTGACCTCAGAGGAAACATCCACACGCGGTTGCGCAAAATGCGCGAACAGAATTTGCACGGCATTATTATGGCAAGGGCTGCTCTTGTCCGGCTTGCAATCACCGATGTGAATTATTATGTTTTTGATCCCGAAATGATGATCCCGGCGGTGGGGCAGGGGGCATTGGGCATTCAGGTCCGAAAAGATGATCGGGCGACGGCTAAAGCGCTAAAATCTTTGAATCACCCTCCGACTTTTAATTGTATTACCGCGGAGCGAAGTTTGCTGCGCACGCTTGATACGGGCTGTCAGTTTCCGGTAGGGGCGCACGCGGTTATCAGAAACAACAGGCTTTTTTTGCGGGGATTTGTCGGCGGCACAAATGGTGATTTGCTTATTCGGGGGCAGGTGGAAGGCGCGCCGGAACACGCCGAAGAATTAGGTAAAGAATTAGCGCAAAAGTTAATCGACCTCGGAGCACACAAACTTTTGGAAGATTTTAGGAAGAATCATGGAACTACAAGGTAGAAATATTGTCATCACCAGAGCCGCCAAACAGGCGCAGGGATTAATCCGGAATATCGAGCTTAACGGCGGTCATGCCTGGCCCTTTCCGACGCTGGTGATTAAAGCCACGGATAAGACTGATGAGCGTAGTCTGGCGATAAAACAATTAAAACAATATCATTGGATCATCTTCAGTAGCGAAAATGCGGTTAAATATTTCTGGGCGGCTGCTCAGGACGATTTCTTTTCGAGTTACAAAAATAAGATCGCGGCGATTGGCAGCAAAACCGCCGAGGTTCTGGAAAAGCTTGGAATCCGCGTCGATCTTGTTCCCAAAAAATTTTCTGCCAAAGCTTTGGTGCAAGCCTTTAACGGCAAAAAAATAAAAGGTAAAAATATTCTCCTGCCCGTATCTAACCTGACGGGAAACGAATTAATCGACGGATTAAGCTCTTTGGGCGCTAATGTGCATCCCGTTGAATTTTATCAAACCATACCCAATCCCGATTTTAACAGTTCACGTTTAAAATTACTTATTGAACGGGGTCGGGTTCATTGTATCACTTTTTTCAGCCCTTCTTCTTTTCATTTTATGCTGCAATTGATGGGAGATTCTTTTCTGGATACTTTAAATGAGAGCGATGTGGCAATTGCAGCCATCGGACCCACCACAGCTAAAGCCATTAAAGAGAGCGGATTGACGGTTGACATTCAGCCGGAGAAGAGTACGGCTGAAAAAATGGTACAGGCAATAATCGCATATTTCAGAGGTAAAGATCATGGATAAATCGGATTATTTGTTTTTGCGAGCCATACGTAAAGAGTCGGTCGGACGCACGCCGGTCTGGATTATGCGTCAGGCGGGACGTTACCTGCCGGAATATCGGGCTTTACGTGAGAAGTATGATTTTGTCACCGTGTGCAAAACTCCGGAATTGGCAACCGAAGTAACGCTGCAGCCCCTGCGTCGTTTCGGTTTTGACGCAGCCATCCTGTTTTCGGATATTCTGGTAATTCCGGAAGCCATGGGGCAGGAACTGCAATTTCTTGAAGATCACGGTCCAAAACTTTCGCCCGCCGTTCGTTCCGAGAACGATTTGGATGCATTATCGACCGAAGCGGTTACGGATAAATTGCAATACGTAGCCGATGCGGTGCGGATGATTCGTTCGGAAATAGACGGAAAGGCGCCTTTGATCGGTTTCAGCGGCTCGCCGTTCACGCTGGCGGCTTACATGATCGAAGGTAAACCAACCCGCCATTTTAGGCATATCAAAGCCATGCTTTACAAAAATCCCGGATTTCTCCATCGACTGCTGCAAACGCTCGCCAAAACCATAACCGATTATCTGAAAATGCAAATCGAAGCGGGCGCGCAGGCTGTTCAGATATTCGATACCTGGGGCAGCATTCTGCCCATTCATCTGTTCGACGAATTTTCCGGGCAGTATTTAAAACAAATCGCTTATGAACTGCAGGATTTGAAAGTTCCGGTTATCCTTTTTAGTATGGGCGGCATCGATCATTTGATTCAGTTGGGCGACAGTCAGGCGCAGGTTTTGGGAGTGGATTGGCATACGGATTTGGCGCAGGTGAAAAAACTTCTGCATTCGGAGTATGCGCTTCAGGGAAATCTTGACCCCACCGTTCTTTACGGCAGTAAAGAAATTATCACCCGCGAGGTCGAGCGGATTTTAAGCCTGTTTCGCAATGAAAGCGGGCATATTTTTAATCTCGGGCACGGAATACTGCCCGATATTCCGATCGAAAATGTGGAATTTTTAGTAGAAGAAGTTCGCCGTTTAAGCGAGGCGTTTCATTAAAAAAAATTGAAGGTAAATAATCATGCAATCCGATACAAAAATGGAAGTTAATATCGAATTACTGAAAAAATACGATCAGCCGGGTCCGCGCTATACCAGCTATCCGACGGCGCCGTATTTTCATGAAGGCGTGGGACAGGAAGAATACATTAAGCATATCAAACAGGACGATCGGCTGAAAATCGATGAGGGAATTTCGCTCTATTTTCACCTTCCCTTCTGCGACACCCTGTGCTACTTTTGCGGTTGTAATATGATGGTTACCAGCAATCGCCAAAAAATAGAAACGTATCTGGAGTATCTGATCAAAGAGATGGAATTATTGCGACCATACATCAGCCGCAGCCGCAAAGTAAAACAATTACATTGGGGCGGCGGAACGCCCACCTATTTAACCCCCGATCAGATTCGCAGACTGGGCAAGGCTATTAAATCCGTGTTTGAATTTGACGATTCGGCGGAAGTTGGGGTGGAGATCGATCCGCGTGAGTTGACGCGCGATCATCTGGTAGCCCTGCGGGAAGCCGGCTTTAATCGCTGCAGCATGGGCGTGCAAGATTTTGATCTCAGGGTGCAAAAAACGGTCAATCGTATTCAGCCCGAAGACATCACGCGTCAAACTGTGCTGTGGGCAAGGGAATTGGGGTTCGAAAGCGTTAACATCGATTTGATGTACGGGCTTCCGTTTCAAAAAACGGAAACATTTGAAAAAACTCTGGACATTATTCTCGATATCGATCCCGATCGTCTGGCGGTGTTTAATTACGCCCATCTCCCTAAAATGATTAAACATCAGCGCTTAATCAAGGATGAATGGCTGCCTTCACCGGCGGAAAAACTGCAACTTTTAAAACTGAGCATCGAAAAGCTCACCCATTCGGGATACGTTTACATCGGAATGGATCATTTTGCCAAACCGGACGATGAATTGACCGTTGCAATGAATAAGGGCACTCTGTACCGGAATTTTCAGGGCTATTCCACGCACGCCGGTTTGAATTTGTTTGCCCTCGGTATTACCAGTATCAGCATGCTTTCGGACGTTTATATTCAGAATGTGAAAAAATTGGAGCCCTATTACCGGCTGCTGGATGAAGGAAAACTGCCCGTCTTCCGTGGAGTGGTTTTAACGGAAGATGATGTGCTGCGACGCGAGGTGATCACGGAATTAATGTGCAACTTTCGTTTGATCAAAGAAAATATCGAGCAAAAATACGCTATCGATTTCGATAGTTATTTTGCCGACGCTTTGAACAATTTAAAAGAGATGGAAGCAGACGGCTTGATAATTCTGGAAGCCGATCGGCTGCGCGTAACCACGCCGGGGCGCTTGTTAATTCGCAATATCGCCATGCAGTTCGATGCGTATTTAAATGAAAAAAGCGAGCAAAAGCCTCAATTCTCAAGAACAGTTTAATCATTTAAAGGCGCATTTATGAAAGTTGCAGTTTTAATCGCTAATATGGGCGGACCCGATTCTCTTGAAGCGGTGGAGCCGTTTCTTTATGAACTGTTTAATGATCCCGATATTATTGATCTTCCCCTGCCGGAATTAATCCGCAAGCCGCTTGTCCGCTATCTGGCTAAAAAGCGCGCTCCGAAGAGCAAACAAATTTATGAAAAGATCGGCGGCAAAACTCCGTTACTGGAAATCACCGAAAATCAGGCTAAAGCTCTTCAGTCAGCCTTGAATGAAAATTCGGATACCGAGTTTTCGGTCTATCCGGCGATGCGCTACTGGCATCCATCTTTTCAAGAAGTCTGGCGGCGGGTTATGGACGCAAACTTTGAGCGGATTGTTGTTTTAAGCCTCTATCCCTTCTACTCTTCTACCACCACTGGTTCCATTAAAAATGAAGCGAATCGGCTGGCGGAAAAATACTCCCTTTCCGAAGACCGCCTGCTTTTTATTGACAGCTACGGATCGCATCCGCTCTTTATTTCGGCAATAAAAGAACAGATTCTGGAAAAGATCGGCAATCCGCGTCCCGACGACCCCGTCCACCTTTTATTCAGCGCGCACAGCATTCCCATGCGCCGCATCAATAACGGCGATCCCTATTTCGAAGAAGTTAAGCGCGCGGTGAATTTACTTCAAAAGCAATTACCGGAAGATAAAATATCGATTCATCTGTCTTTTCAAAGCAAGATCAGCCCTGTGGAATGGCTTTCGCCCGCCACATCCGAAAAAATTATGCAATTGGGCTTGCAGGGCGTGAAAAAACTGTTTGTCTATCCTTTGGGTTTTGTGGCTGATAATTCCGAAACAGTTTACGAAATAGGAATGTTCTATCGCGATTTGGCGCGGCAAAAGGGAATTAAGGATTTTGTTCGAATAGAAGCGTTAAATGAGCGCCCTTCTTTTATTGAGGCGTTAAAACAAATTGTGGTTGAAAGAATTGCCGAAAAATGGTAATATTGACCGCAGATTAACCTGATTACGCAGTGTAGAATAGTTCTTTCGCGGCAATAGAAAAATTGTGTGATAACTTATTGAGATTATTTGGAATTGTTTTTAGTAAAGATTTTGAACTTTGATAATTGATAAGATACTGACTGATATCGGATTCCGTTTTTAAAGCAATGAAAAATCGACGGCTGATTTCCGATGTCCGGCTTAAAACAGTGACGAAAACAAATCAGGTAAAATGTAAAACAAAGGCGAGCGCTTTAATGAGCCCAAAAAAAATTGCAATCATCGGCGCCGGAATTTCCGGATTAACAACCGCCTATCTTCTGCAAAAGTCAGGATGCCAGGTGCAGGTTTTTGAGAAAAATAATCACATCGGCGGTTCTATTATTACTGAAAAAAAAGACGGCTTTTTAATCGATCTGGGACCGAACAGCACTTTGGAAACTTCCGAAGAATTACGCAATTTGGTAGATGAGCTGGGCTTACAGAAACAAAAGGTTTACGCTAATGAATTGAGCAACAAACGATTTGTGGTGCGGGACGGTATTTTGCACGCCTTGCCCATGTCTTTACCGGCATTCATCAAAACCAAACTGTTTTCGTGGAAGGCAAAACTGCGATTGTTAAAAGAGCCCTTTATTCCTCCCACTCAGGGCGAAGATATTTCTCTGGCGGATTTTGTCCGTTACCGGCTGGGCGAAGAATTTTTGCATTACGCCATCAATCCGTTTGTAGCCGGGGTTTACGCCGGAGATCCCGAGCAACTGAGCACTCCCGCCGCTTTTCCCAAATTGTACGCTCTGGAACAAAAATACGGCAGTTTTATCAAAGGAACTATTAAAGGGGCGCGCGAGCGGAAAAAAAGAAAAGAAGTGGCAAAAGACCGCGCTAAAATGTTTTCTTTTTTGGACGGCATGCAGGTTTTTCCTCAGGCGCTTTCTTCTCATCTTCGGAATAATATTCAGTTGAATTCCGAAGTGTTGACTTTAACTCCCTTGGCGCAGGGATTCAAATTAACCTACGTTAAAGACGGAAAACAGGAAGAGCAGACCTTCGGTCAGGTGGTTTTTTCCGTGCCCACCTATTCCCAGAGCGAGCTTTTACGACCCCTCATTAAAGATCGGGCTGATTTGCTTACCGAAGTTAATTATCCCCCTGTGGCGGTGGTCTTTATGGGATTTAAGAAGGAAAATGTCGCGCACAATCTCGCCGGGTTCGGTTTTCTGGTTCCCGAAGTCGAGAAAAAGCAGATTCTCGGCTCGATTTTCAGTTCAACCATTTTTCCAGGCAGATCGCCGGAAGGCGCCGCAGCGTTTACAACTTTTGTCGGCGGAACCCGTCAGCCTCAGAATGCCTTAAAAAGCGATTCCGAACTGGAACAACTGGTGTTTAACGATCTTAACGATCTTATCGGCTTAAAAGGCGATCCCATGTTCGTCAGAATCCGCAGATGGGAAAAAGCCATTCCGCAATACACCATGGGATATAAAAAGGTGACAACGCTTTTCGATCAGTTGGAGCGGGAATTCCCCGGGCTGTTCTTTGCGGGAAATTTCCGCAGGGGGATCAGCGTGGGAGACAGCGTGTTAAGCGCGCATGAAACAGTAAAAGAGATGTTGCAGAAATAATAAAAGAAGGGTAATAGCTATGTTTACTCCTTATTATCGTCCCCGGAGACTTCGTCGGAACGAAAATATCCGGCGCATGGTTCGCGAAACTCAACTCTCGGTTAACGATTTGATTTTTCCCATGTTTGTAACCGAAGGAAAGCAGATTAAAAATCCCATCAATTCCATGCCCGGTAATTATCAGTTT
>JAJRSN010000107.1 GCA_024278715.1 Calditrichota bacterium | reverse complement strand
TTAATCTTCAAATCTTTTAAATTTAAATGTTTTATAATATCTTATTTTTTCTTCGTAATCTCAACAAATATTTTTTTCGCTGCGCTGTTTGCCAAAATATTAAATTAAGGGGATCTCCCGTCGGAGGAAATCCCCTTTTCAAAGCGCTATTAATTCTTATTTTATCAGCAGCATCTTTTTAGTCAGTTTAATGTTCTCTCCCTTCAAAGAGTAGAAATAGATTCCTGCGCTTACCGGTTTGCCATAGTCGTCTCTGCCGTCCCATTTAATTTTGTGCAAGCCCGGAGTTTGGGCGCCGTTAACCAGCGTGCGAATGTGCTGCCCGAGAATGTTGTAGATCGAAAGTTTAAAGTTGCCCCGTTTTTCCAGGTTGTACTCAATGGTCGTTGTGGGATTAAACGGATTCGGGAAGTTCTGTTTTAATTCAAAACCGGTCACTGTAATCGGTCTTTCGACATCGGTATGACCATGAATATCGTCATTGGATCTCGGGATGATCTTGTAATTTCCGTAGCTGTAATAGTGGATGGCAACGATTTCGTCGATATGATCGTTTAAAGCGAAAGTCGAGTCGAGGTTTCCTCTGAAATGCAGCGCGTAATCATCGACGCGCAAATCGCCGCTGCCGTCGCTGACCATAAACTCGCCAAAGTTGTTGGCTCCGTCGGGGAAGGGATTGGTAACGGTCAGGTTTTTAACCCGAACTAGGCAGCTTTCGTAAGCCTCGGCATTGTCGCCGCCGGTGGCGATTTCGCCCGTGGTCACATCCATCGGAGTAACGGAATTTCCGCTGCTTAACAAAGTAACGCCTGTGGCGCTGTCGTTAACAACGATTCGCGTTACGCCGTAACGTTCTTCAATGGTTCCGGTAATTTGAATTTCATCGCCGAGCGCCAAATTGTTGTGATAGACATCCCGCACCTGAATTCCGTACCAGGGTTCTTCTTTTTCCTGAATGTAATAAACGCTTGAAAAATGAGAGCTGTCGGAGGTGACAATTCCTTTTAACGTGACCTGGTATCCGGCATAACCCGAAGCGTCATTAGGATAACCCCATGTGTATTGCACGTCTTTGACGCTTAAGCCGTTCATGCGTACAACATAATAAAAAATTCCAAACGAGGTATCGCCCGGAAGCGTGGTAAAGTCACCCGCGTCGTCTTCGGCGTAAATAAAATAGCGTACAAAACTACCGTCCGATTGATTCGGGATTTTAGCCGAGAACGTGTCGATTCCCGTTTTTTGCATTTCCACATCCACAAACGCATCTCCGTTTACGCTGTATTTCAGAATCGCTTTGGCGACGCTTGTATTGTCGGTAATCTTGGCAGTTACGATTACGTCGTTTCGCGGAGTGGGCACGCCGGGTGTACGGACTACATCCGTAACAACAGGAGGATTGGATAAAATTTCCAGATCTGCGTCTGTGCGCGGATTAATGGTGTACAAATCGACATTGACGTGCCGCGTAAAACCCTTTACATTGAATTTTGTTCCCGCGGGAGGCCAGGAGAAGATATTGTCGTTAAAGCGGCTGCGGAACCACCAAAAATAGTCGTCAAGATAGGTCAATCCGCCGCTTTCGTCGGTAACGCTGGCGGTGTTGGAACTAAGAGAGTTGTTCACGATGGTGCCGTTTTCAAGATAAACCCACATCGATTCCCATTGCTCGGCGACGTCGTTGGTGGAAAGATCCGCGGACGTAAGTTTTAACGGATCGGGCAGCGGATTATCGGTCGAAATAATATCCACAGGAACCACCGGATCGGTTAATAAAGCAAGCTGCGTAAGACCGCTGTATTCATCGACCACGCCGGTAAAATAGCAAATCATTCCCGGTTCCACAAAGCCGAAAAGAGTATTGACCTCGGTAGTATCGTGTTGAATAATAAAGAAACCGCTCCATGGTTTTGGAAAACTGTCCGGATCGACCACGTAAACAGCCCAGCGCGCTCCCACATAAAGCTCACGCGGATAGTGCATAACCAATCCCTTTACGATGACCGTATCGCCAAATAAAGGAGATTGATCGTCAACCGCGGGGTCGGTCACATGCTGTATATCGTAAATAGTCACCGTGTCGTAGGCAGCCGTTTGAGCTTTTAAGCCCGTGGTTGAAATAAAAAGAAGAAAACCGATTAGTAAAAGGTAACTGAAATGTTTCATAAGCCCTCCTGAAAAAATTGGTTGTCTGATAAAATTACGTGTTTTTGCCGACATAAAATTATCGCTTCATTCCTTAGATGCCGTCAAAACGGCAGTCCGAATTGTTAGAATGAATATCAAAGAACATTTACTTAATTATTACAAATTTACCGGTGTAAATTTCGCCTGTCTTCAAATCTTTCACGGAAAATAAATACAAACCGGTCGCTATGGCTTGATCCGATTCGGTCACCAGATCCCAGGCGTGTTCGCCGCCGGGGAATAATGTCTGAATATTCGAGCCGAAATTTCCGAATCGTTCGTACCACTGGGCGTCCTGTCCTCTGTAGGTTGCGGCGTTATGGGAAAAACTGCTGACAAGATCGCCAGCCAGGGTATAAATTCGTATTTCGCAATTTTCCGGCAGATTGTAAAAATAAATCTTTCTCTGCCGTTCCTGAGTGCCGTCCCACAGGGCGTTTACCCGGTACGGGTTGGGATAAACGCCGATTTCCCGTTTTTCGTCATTTGTTCTTGCCGGCGAACCCGGAGTAACCACAATAACATTTTGCAGCCGGCTGCTTTCCAGACTGGGCAGTGAAATGGTCGCGTCGCCGCTGTCGAACGCCGTGATCGAAAACGCGTATTGCCAACCGTTGTGTAACCCGTCCACTTCGAGCTGGTACCAGAACTCCGTCTGCTTTTCTTCTCCGGTGATCGGGTCTTTGTA
>JAJRSN010000008.1 GCA_024278715.1 Calditrichota bacterium | reverse complement strand
TCGACACGCACCACGGCGCGATCGTAACAATCGCCGTTTTGTCCGATGGGAATATCGAATTCAAATTGATCGTAACCGGAATAGGGACGTTTTTTACGAAAGTCCCACTCAAAACCGGTGGCGCGCAAACCGGGTCCCGTAACGCCCCATTCGACGGCTTCTTCGGTTGTGTAACAGCCTATTCCGACGGTACGCGCTTTAATGATGCGGTTTTTCATCACCAATTTATCGTAAGTTTTTAATTGTTTCGGGAAGAAATCGATGAAATCTTTTACGAGTTTTTCCCAGCCCTTTGGTAAATCCTGAGCCACGCCGCCGATCCGAAACCAGTTGGGATGCATCCGGTCGCCGCAAATAGCGCCGATGATCTCGAAAATGCGTTCACGATCGTTAAACATGTAAAATACGGGTGACATCTGACCGACGTCTTGGGCGAATGTGCCGTACCAGACCAGATGGCTGGCGATTCGGAAAAATTCGCTGAGCATGATTCGAATGACTTTTGCTCTGTCGGGAACCCGAATCCCGGCTAATTCTTCGACCGCCTGAACATAGGCAAAATTGTTCATCACGCCGCCCAGATAATCGATGCGGTCGGTGTAGGGAATATAGGTATGCCATGACTGGCGTTCAGCCATTTTTTCCGCGCCGCGATGATGAAAGCCGATATCCGGAACGGCATCGACAATTTCTTCGCCGTCCAACTGTAAAATAATTCGCAAAACGCCGTGCGTGCCCGGATGTTGAGGTCCGAGATTCAGAAACATAAAATCCGAGTCTTCGTGGGCACGTTTTAATCCCCATTCTTCGGGCTTAAATTTCAGCGCTTCCTGCTCGCGATCCTGTTTGTCGTCGGGAAGGCGAAAAGGACCCATTTCGGTGGCTCGCGCCGGATGTTCTTTGCGAAGCGGGTGCCCTTCCCAGGTGGGCGGCATAAGTATCCGCCGAAGATTCGGATGCCCGCGAAACTTAATCCCGAACATGTCGTAAACTTCGCGCTCGTACCAGTCGGCGTTTGCCCACACCTTTGCTATCGAATCGACTTCGGGATACTCACCTTTAAGGGCGACCTTAACGCGGATGTCGGAATTACGTTCAAACGACAAAAGATGATACACCACGCTGAAATCGGCGGCGGGCAGGTTTTGGCGGTTAGACCTTGAACGCTCGTCGATCGCCGTCAGGTCGTAGAGCATTTTGTAAGGTTTGGGGATTTCCTGCTTGAGATATTTTAAGATATCCCGAATTTTATCCTGAGGAACGTAAACCGTGGGCATTCCGTCCCTGGTTTCCTGAAGAACAAAAGCGGATTCCCCAAACTTCTTTTTTAAACTCTCAATTACACTGTGATCGTACGTCATAAGAATATTACTGCGTTATTTTAACAATCAAAACGGTTACATTTTTTTAATTAGATTTCATCCGGAGGGCGCAAAAAAGTCGTCTTCTTTTTTTCCTCCCAGCGCACTGGTTTTAAGGCTTCTTTTTCGGGTCTGATTACGCCCTGCGGACCGATAACCCAGCTTAACGGTCGCTTTTCTTTTCCGACAACTTTCTGCAATTGAATCAAACCGTCCAAAAAAGCGTCCGGTCGCGGAGGACAACCCGGAACATAAACGTCCACAGGCATAAATTTGTCAACGCCCTGAACCACTGAATAGATATCGTACATCCCGCCGGAATTTGAACAGGAACCCATGGAAATAACCCAGCGCGGTTCCATCATCTGTTCGTAAAGGCGCTTGATGATGGGCGCCATCTTGATAAAAACCGTGCCGGCGACAATCATCAAATCGGCTTCCCTGGGCGTTCCGCGAATTACTTCCGCCCCAAAACGCGCCAGATCGTAACGGCTGGTAATACTGGTTGCCATTTCGACATAACAGCAGGAGAGACCGAAATTAAACGGCCAAAGAGAATTTTTGCGACCCCAACCGATTAAATCGCTTAACCGGCTGAATAAGATGCTCTCTTTAACGGTTTCTTCAAAAGAACTGTTTCCTTTAATGGACGCCGCGGGGTCGTTCGATTTGCTTAACCACCATTTCATATTTAATTGTTCACTCTTTTTAATGTTTTCATTCGTTTAATAATCTTTTTACCGTCGGCGGCAAAATCCAGAGCGCCGATCCGCCATTCATACACCAATACGATCAATAAAACGGCAATAAAAACAAAGATTCCCCAAAAGCCGAGCCAGCCGACTTCTTTAAAGGCGATTGCCCAGGCGATAATAAATGCGGCTTCGAGATCAAAAATTATGAAGAATAAAGCGATTAAATAAAAATGCGCGGTAAAACGCAATTGGGAGGTTCCCGTATGAAGGATTCCCGATTCAAAATATTCACCTGTGGCTTTTTCCTTGTGACGCTGTCCCAATAAATAGGAAAGCCCGATCATAACAGAAACCAAAGCAAAAACAGCCAGAATGTAAACAAGTAGAGGCCATTGAGGAGTAGAGCCCGTTTCCAAAGTCGAATCCTTTCTTGTTTATTTTGCCTTAACAAGAAAATATTTGCGAATATTCACGAAATTTTTCACGTGTTTAAAAAAGAACGTTCGTTTTTAACAGCGATTATTCCATGACACATGAAAAATTTCTCAAAGAACCATCTGATCAACAAAGATAAAAATAAAATCATTATAAAGCTAATGAAAATTTTAAATTTTGTAAAAAAAATAGCATTTTGAAGCGCAAAACAGGCTGAAACACATAATTCGAAATTGGCGGAAAAAAGAATTAGATCTGATAAAGGGAGGAATGGTTTAACTGTTGAATCGATTTTCGGAATAACGGACGCCGTTCAAAAATTTATCACGCTTCATCGGGATAGCGGTTGGCTATGGAGCGGATTACATCAAGCCGCTCAAAGAAACAATCCACCACCGTAGGATCGAATTGTTTGCCGCGCTCCTCGGCGATAACGTCCAGAACTTTGTTTTCATCCCAGGCTTCTTTGTAAACGCGGCGTGAACTTAAGGCGTCATAAACGTCTGCTAAGGCTACTATTCTGCCAAACAAAGGAATTTCTTCGGCGCGTTTTCCTTTTGTTGAACCGTCAGGATTTTCAAAGCCGGGCAGGGGGTTGCCGGTGTGAATATCCACATGCCCGGGATAGCCATTGCCGTCCCAGCGTTCGTGGTGATTTAAGGCGACCTCGGCAGAAAACTCATCAAAATCGGAACGGGCGTTTTGAAATAATCGTGCGCCGTGAATCGTGTGTTGTTTCATTATGTCAAATTCTTCGGGAGTCAGCCTGCCGGGTTTGCGCAGAATGATGTCCGAAATGGCGACTTTGCCCACATCGTGAAGCATGGCAGCCATACGCAGCGAATCTCTTTTTCTGTCGATTTCGAGCTTTGCAACGTTTTGTTTTTGGGCGTAAGCCTCATAAATTTCAACAGCATAAGAGGCGACGCGGTTAGCGTGAGGTCCGGTTTCTTTGGGGTCGCGCAGCTCAGCCATACCGATCATGCGTTCAATGGTGGTACGCGTCATTTGCGCGCGTTCAATGGCGTTGGCGGCGTAAATGGCGAAATGGCGGACAATGGGTTCGTCGTCCTTTTCAAAAGGAATGATTTTACCCTTGTCATTCTGGGCGTTGATTAGCTGCAAAACGCCGACAATTTCTCCGCGATTGTTCTTCATGGGAATGGTTAACATCGATTGCGTATGATAGCCGCTGATTTGATCGAATTTGGGATCAAAGGAATAAGACAGCGAGCCGGGCATGTTGTAGGCGTCGGGAATATTGACCGTTTCGCCGTTATTTGCCACGTAACCGGCGATGGAATAATTGTTAATGGGCAGAGTGAAGGTTGTGTAGATTAATTTTTTTCCGGGGGCAAGACGTTTTTGCAGGGTATCGTTTTGCGAATAACTAAATCTTAAATGATCGTCTTCCTTAATATAGATGGATCCAGCGTCGGCGTTTAGCAATTTTCGGGCTTCGGTAAGAACTTTTTCCAACAATAAATCAAGGTCGCCAATTTGACTGATCTCCAACCCTAATTCCACCAGACGATTGAGTTTTTGATTATGGCTAAGCATTTTACCCTTCGATAAAGATTAAACTTTCCCGTCACCTTTTATTGTTGCGATTTATAATTAGTTTCGGAACAAATAGCAATAAGTTTAAAACAAGAATTAAATCGGGAATAATCCGAATAAAACTCACCCGAATTAATCATGTTAAACGACCCGTTATTCTTGTAAAATTTTCCCGCAATCTGCGGTAAATAATAACCACAAAGCACACAAAGAAATCACAAAGAACGCAGAGAATAAATTAAATTTAAAATTTCAACCGAAACAAGTTTCCCAATTTTAAGAATTAAAACCCAAAAAACCTCGACTCAATCTGCGCAATCAGGTTAATCTGCGGTCAAATCTGTGGTCAATTATTCATTTTCACAAGCGCCTGCCCCGGTTTTTCTCCGGTTACTTTTCCGTCTTTAACCACGATTTTTCCGTTGACCATCACCAGTTGAATACCTTCGGGAAATTGATGCGGCTGCAGGTAAGTGGCTTTGTCTTTAATGCTGTCGGGATTAAAAATCACAATATCGGCGGCATAGCCTTCTTTGATCAAACCGCGGTCTTTTAATCCCAACACCATCGCAGGTAAACCGCTCATTTTGTAAATCGCCTGTTCCAGGGTAAGAACCTTTTCTTCGCGCACATATTTGCTAAGAACTCTGGGAAAGGTTCCGTACGCTCTGGGATGGGGATGGCGTTTAGACATTAAACCCGTGGGGCGATAGGCGTCTTCGTCGGTGCAAAAAGAGACCCAGGGTAATTGCATTTTTTTAATCACATTTTCTTCGGACATCAAAAAATAGATTCCTCCGCCGAAACCCTTTTCCCGAATCAGCAAATCGAACAAGGCGTCAAGTTCGTCTTTTTGCAAGGTGCGCGCGTATTCTTTTAAGGTCATTCCCTGATATTGCCGGAATTGAGGCAACAGGTAGCTAATCAAAATATTTGCGCCTCCTCCGGCTAATTGATAAAAATTCTCCCAGCCTTTGGTTTCGGTCAAAATTTCCGTTTTGATTTTTTTGCGCAATTGCGGATTTTTCAGTCTTTCGACCATGGCGGAGTCGCCGCCTTCTTTAGCCCAGGGCGGAATGATAGCTGAGAGTCCTGTGGCTCCCGCCGTGTAGGGGTAAATGTCGGCGTAAATTTCCAATCCCTCCGCCTTGGCTTTTTCGATCAGGGTAACTGCGCTGTCCAATTTATTCCAGTTATCTTTACCGGCGGCTTTAAAATGGTACAGTTCGCCGCGGATATTCGCCTGCCTGCAAATCTCGATGAATTCCTTGACCGCGGGAATCAGTTCTTCGCCTTCGCTGCGAATATGGCTGGCGTAAACGCCGCCGTATTCCGCCGCGACCTTTGCCAGTTCGATCAGTTCATGGGTGGAAGCGTAAAAAGCCGGGGCATAAACCAGGCTGCTTGCCAGTCCTAAGGCGCCTTGTTCCATTTCTTTGCGCAAAAGCTCTTTCATGGTTTTTAATTCTTCTTCCGTGGGCGGACGGTCCTCAAAACCGATCACATACAAACGCAGGGTGGTTGCACCGACGTAAGAAGCCACATTTACCGCGGTTCCCTGTTTATCTACCAATTTCAGGTAATCGCTCAGGGTATTCCAGTCGTATTTGATTTTGTATTCCTGCCACCAGCTTTGCATGGCTTTGCGCACGTTTTTATTAACAGGACCCATAGACCAGCCCTCGCCGAAAATTGCCGTTGTAATGCCCTGCTGCACAACATTGGGAACAGTTCCGTCGTAAAGAATGGGACCGCACGCCCAGGACAGCATATCGATAAAGCCGGGACTGACTACCTTTCCCCCGGCATCGATATAATGTTCCGCTTTGCCTTTGATTGTTTTATCGATCTTAACGATCTTTCCGTCGCGAATTGCAATTTGGGATTGAAAGGCTTTGCTTCCCGTGCCGTCGGCGACTGAACCGTTTTTAATGATGTAATCGTATTTTTGCCCGGAACAGGCGATCAGTAAAAAAATTAGAACCGGTAACAAGTAACGCATAGTTTGCCTCCTGAAGATTCGTCAAAAGCGCTTTTTTCTTTTCAAGATATTACAATAAGGCTGAATTATCAATTCAACATTTATTAAAACGGTTAAAAAAAAGGAACATTTGAGAATAAATTAAAGTTATAAGGCGTTAAATCGATAATTTATCGAAGATCACAAATAGAAAGGCGTGTGACGCGTATCATGGCGCATTAAAGGATAAATAACGATTTTGCGCACAGTTGTTTGATTATGAAAGGAAAAACACAATGAAACTTAAAGTAAAGATCAAGTACAAGATCAAGATTCGGCGATACAAATCGAATTTATAATACCCTCCGGGAATCTCTTTTGAGGCTTCCCGGCACCCCTCACTCCTCCTGTTAATTTCACGGGACGACCTTTTGCAAAAGGCGTCCCGTTTTTTTATGGAAAAAAGTTTCCGGCTAAAACCCAAAAAAATACTTGAATAAATGGAAATAAATTTTATATTTTGAACAGGTTAGGTTTAATCATATATAAAAATCACGCCATAGCTCAGGCAAGAGGAAAGCGGATTGGAAATTTAATCACAAATTATTTCTTATCCTTAACTTGCGTTAATTTAGGCAAAAAAAGTTTGCAATTTAAACGGGTGCACAATAAACGTTTGAACCTTGATTAGTAGGATTAAAGGATTGCCCTGATTGGAGCGGTTAAAACAAACCATAAATCAAGGAATCAGGCAAATCCCAAAAATCACGGTTCAGACAATTTAAAAATAGCGTTAATTAGCGGGGTTGTTACGGAGTTGATAAAAGTCTTTAAAGACGAAGCCATTAAAAAAATTAACACTTAGTGTTAAAAATAATGTATATTTCTAATGAAGATTTATTTTGATAACAGAAAATTAGCAAAAACGCTAAACGATGAAAAAGCGATACGCAAGAATTACGGTCAGATGGCTGATAAAATACTTGCCCGTTTAAGCCAAATTAGAGCGGCTGAAAGTTTGGAAGATTTACGGTATGCGCCGGGTAAGTACCATGAACTACGGGAAGATCGAAAAGGACAATTGGCATGTACCCTAAAAGAACCGTTTCGTTTAGTCTTTAGACCGGTAAACGAAAAACTTCCCATTAACGAAGACGGGCTGTTAATTTGGGAAGCAATTACAGAAATTATTATTATTGAAATTACAGATTATCACAAATAGATAAAATGGTGAAATTATGACAAAATTATATGAATATAAACCGAATTATGCGATACATCCAGGAGAAACATTAAAAGAAAAATTAGAAGAACTCGGAATGTCCCCCAAGGAATTTGCGGTAAGGACCGGTAAGCCTATTAAAACCGTATCAAGATTGATTAATGGTAAAAGCAGTATTACGCCGGATATGGCAATTAAATTCGAGAGAGTTTTAAAAATTCCCGCACGATTTTGGCTAAAGCACCAGGCGGATTATGATGAATTGATAGCCCGAAAAAGACAAGAAAAGGATATAACAGAAGCCGTTGAATGGGCAAAAAAATTTCCTTATGCTGAAATGTCGAAACTTGGCTGGGTAAAAAGGACACGTAAACATGAAGAAAAAGCAGAAGAGTTATTAGCTTTTTTTGGTATTTCGAAGGTTAAATCCTGGGAAGATATGTATCTTAATGCAACGCTTCCGCTGTTTTTAAGGATTTCGCTTAAACATAAAAAGGATCCTTACGCTCTATCTGCCTGGTTGGCAAAAGGCGAACAAATAGCAAAATCAATTGCTGCTCCAAAATACTCACAACAAGCCTTACGAAAAAAGTTACCTGTTTTGAAAAAAATTATGGCAGAAAAACCGGAAAACTTTTTCATGGAAATCCAAGCCGAATGTTTGGACGCGGGAGTTAAAGTAATTTACACCTCTACTTTACCGAAATTGCCAATCAACGGAGTGGTTAGGTGGATAGATGAAAATCCGATTATCCAAATCTATGATCGTTATAAAAGGTATGATATCTTTTGGTTTTCATTGTTTCACGAATTAGGGCATATTTTACTACACGGAAATAAAAAAAATATATTTATTGAAGAAGTAAGAGACATAAACGATGAAGATCAATATGAAAAAGAAGCTACTGAGTTTGCATTACAATGGTTGCTGAAAAATAAGGAATTTGAAAGCATAATTAGCAAGATAACTGCCGGTAATGAAATTTTAGAAATCATAAAGATGTATGCAAAAAATTTTGGTACTCATCCGGACATTATCATTGGTAGAATATTACACCAAAACAGAGATTTGTATAAATTTGGCTTTTTGCAAAATCAATTATCTAAAATAAATATTAATGATCAACGAAAATTATTCTAATGGATTGGTTAGCAATTGAGAGCTCTTTTGAAACGCTACCGTTAATTCTCTTGCCGAAAACGGTTGATATTCAGCAGGAGTTGCAGCCTATTGCAATCCCGACTCGATATGTTTGAATGCGACGCGCTTAAATTTTTAAAAGTAAGCCAGCCAAAACAGTGCCTTTTTGCAATTTGGTACTTGCCATTTTAGGTAAGTACGATATTTTTGATAAAATTTTTAAACGTTAAAAATACTTGAAATAATGGAAATAATTTTTATATTTTGATGAAGTTAGGTTTAATCATATATAAAAATCACGCCATAGTTCAGGGCAAAAGTAAGAACAACTTTTATTTTTCAGGATGAGTATAGCGGAGCGGAATATTTTTATGATATTGTAAATATGATGATTAGAAACCCTGGGGGTTTAATAATATGTTAAGTCGCCTTGTTTAGGGATCGATATGTCATGATTCAATCAATTTTAATTGTTATCATATATTCTGTTAAACGCTGCACACGCCATTCACTCATTGCATTTACTGGCGGTGGCAGAAACATTTCTTTAATCGCCATCTCCCTCCTTCTAATCTTTAGCTGGAATGTGTGTCGAGGTCAATGGAAACAAACTTCAGGACCTGTAGGCGGTCCTGTGCATGCAATAGCCGGTGACATTGAACAATTGTATCTCGGAACTTATGCCGGAGTCTTTGTGTCAAAGGATGGCGGAAAATCATGGAAATCCTCAAACGATGGGTTGGATAATTATTTCGTTACAGCGCTGGCAGCAGATCAATCATTTATAATTGCAGGTACATACGATGGCGTCTTTATTTCTTTTAACCGTGGAAAAAGTTGGACTGCCCGAAATTCCGCATTAAAAGATTCGTATGTGTCATCAATTCTCGTAATAGATTCACTTATTCTCATAGGTACGCATCGCAAGGGAATTCTCGCTTCCGCTGACCTGGGCAAGACGTGGCTGAAATCCGATTCGGGCTTAACCATTAACAGAGTTAACTGCCTTTTTAAATTTGGCTCCTATTTGTTTGCAGGAACAGATGGAGCGGGGGTGTTTCGCTCAACAGATAACGGACTATCCTGGAGCCCATCCAATAACGGGATACTAAATTTTGGTATCTATTCTTTCACGGCTTCCGGGTCAAGTCTATTCGCAAGCACCAGGAATGGGATTTTTCGTTCCGATGATAATGGTGTATCATGGATTAAGATTTCGCCGCCATCCATGAATACTTCTATTAAGCGGATTTTTGCATTTGGGGAGAAATTATTTGCCGGCACTTATTACGGCTTATATGTTTCAACAGACGGCGGATCAAATTGGCAACGTATTAAATTAGGTGTCGGTTCAAAACACATAATTGCAATTGAATCATTCGGTAAAATAATATTTGTCGGTACCGGGAACGGGGGGCTTTATATGTCCTCTGATGAAGGAGTAACATGGGAAGAATCTAATAACGGTATTGTTAACACTATAGTTCGCGATATGGTAATTCATAACGGAGCTCTCTTTGCCGCTACAGATGTCGGCATCCACCGATCAAATGATCATGGCAATTCATGGTCTCGTATTAACAACGGATTATCCGTAGAAGATGTGTTTTGTCTCCTTTCAAGCGGATCAAAAATATATGCCGGAACGAATTCCTTTGGTGTATTTCTCTCAACAGATAACGGAACTACCTGGACTAAAGCAAATAAAGGAATGACCGGACAATTTATTAACGCTTTAATTGAATATAAAGGAATTCTGTTTGCCGGGACAACGAGCGGCGTATTCAAATATGTTGGAGAAAAATGGGTAAGATCGAGCAACGGCATCTCAGATATCGTTATCAGATCCCTTGGCAGCGGAGGTGATTT
>JAJRSN010000106.1 GCA_024278715.1 Calditrichota bacterium | reverse complement strand
CGAACGCCTGCAATACATGATCGAAGACTCGGGCGTGCGTTTCATTTTAAGCACGGAAAGCAGCGCCGGGCTTCTGCCGGAGAATCGATGCGAAACGCTTAAAGTTGACACGGACTGGCTGGCAATCAGCACGCAGTCCGTTTCCGATCCCAATCGTTTCATCGATCCCATGCAACTGTGTTACGTAATTTACACATCAGGATCGACCGGACGTCCCAAAGGCACTTTAATCCACCATCAGGGTCTGGCAAATTATTTGAACTGGGCTGTTCGGGCTTATCCGGTTTCGGAAGGTATCGGATCGCTGGTACACTCCACTCTGGCGTTCGACGCCACGGTTACCGCCGTTTACACTCCGCTGATCACGGGAAAAACCGTTTATCTTTTGCCGGACAACGCCGATATCGACGCTCTCGGCAAGGCGCTGCTTTCTTATCGCAATTTCAGTTTGATTAAAATCACCCCGGCTCATCTGGAATTGCTCAGCCGGCAAATTCCGCCTTCAGAAGCGGCGGAATTGACCCGCGCCTTTGTCATCGGCGGAGAAAACCTGACAGCCGACCAAATCTCTTTTTGGCAGGATCACGCTCCGGAAACGCTGCTGTTCAACGAATACGGACCTACCGAGACTGTGGTGGGATGTGTCGTGTTCGAAGCATGTGAATGGCGCGGAAACGGTTCCGTTCCCATCGGGCGCGCCATCCCAAATATGCGCGTTTACGCGCTCGACTCCGAATTACAGCCTGTTCCCGCGGGAGTTCCCGGCGAGCTTTATATCGGCGGACCCGGCGTTGCCCGCGGTTATTTGAATCGACCCGCTTTGACCGCCGAACGATTTATTCCCGATCCTTTCGCTAAAAAACCGGGCGAACGCCTTTACAAAACAGGCGATCTGGTGCGCTATCTGAAAGACGGTCAAATGGAATTCATAGGTCGCATCGATACGCAGGTGAAAATTCGCGGCTATCGTATTGAATTGGGCGAAATCGAAAATGTGATTCGCGAGTTTCTGGAAGTTGACGAAGCCGTGGTTCTCGTGCGTGGGGACATCCCCGGAGACCTCCGTCTGGCGGCTTATTTAGTACCGAAGAATAAAGAAGAATTCGATCAATCCGCATTGCGCGATCATTTAAAACAGCATTTGCCCGATTACATGATTCCCGGCTGGTTTGTAATTTTAGAAAAACTGCCTTTAACGCCCAACGGCAAGGTCGATCGCAAGGCGCTGCCCAAGCCGGACTACGCGAATATTGAACGGGAAAACGAATTTGTCGCTCCGCGTACGGCGGAAGAAGAAATTCTCGCCAATATCTGGAGCGGGATATTACACATTGATGAAATAGGCGTACACGACAACTTTTTTGAATTGGGCGGACACTCCCTGCTTGCCACACAGTTAATCTCCCGCATCCGCGACGCGTTTGGGGTTGAGCTGCCGTTGAAAGACCTTTTCGAAGCGCCGACCGTCGCTTCTTTGATCTTAAAAATCGAACAGGCGCGTCTTAAATCGGACGGTCTTGAAATTCCTCCTTTGCGCAAATTTCCCAGAGAAGGCGAACTGCCGCTCTCATTCGCGCAGCAACGGCTGTGGTTTCTCGATCAGCTTTCGCCAAACAGCCCATTTTACAACATTCCCGCAGCCGTTCGCGTTAAAGGCGATTTGAATATCGAAGCCCTGGAAAAATCTTTGCAGGAAATAATCCGCCGTCACGAAATTTTGCGCACAATTTTTATTAACCGCGACGGGGAACCGGTACAGGTTATTTTTGAAGAACGGAATTTCCGCCTGCCCGTCACCGATCTAAGCCGGACTGCCGATCAAGAGGAAAAAATCCGCAATATTTTAAACGAAGACACCATGACGCCTTTCAGGCTGGACGAATGGCCCCTCTTCCGCTGCAAGCTCATAAAGCTTTCCGACCGCGAGCATATTTTCATATTTACCATGCATCATATCATTTCCGACGGCTGGTCAACCGGCGTGTTCATGAAAGAGATGGGCATTCTTTACGAAGCGTTCAGCAAGGGCTTGCCTTCGCCTTTACCGGAGCTGCGCATCCAGTACGCCGATTTTGCCGCCTGGCAGAGAAGCTGGCTAAAAGATCAGGTTCTTGAGAAACAGCTCGACTACTGGCGTCAAAAGATCGGCATTAATCCGCCGGTTCTCAATCTGCCTTTCGATCATCCGCGTCCCGCCGTGCAAACCTTTAACGGCGACGTTGTGGAAGGAAGCCTGCCCGGCGAATTGACCGCGCAGATCAACAACCTCGCCCGAAAATACAATGTAACGCCGTTCATGCTGCTTTTGGCGGTATTCCAGACTCTGCTGCACCATTATTCCAATCAGGATGAAATTCTGGTGGGATCGCCCATCGCCAACCGCAATCAGACAGCCACGGAAGATTTAATCGGTTTTTTTGTCAACACTCTGATTTTACGGGCGGATTTTAATCTCGTTTCCACATTTGAGGAACTCTTAAAACAGATTCGTGAAAACACGCTCGGCGCGTACGCCCATCAGGATCTGCCTTTCGAACAATTGGTGGAAGCCCTGAACCCCGACCGCGATTTAAGCCACTCTCCTATTTTTCAGGTGATGTTCGTTTTGCAAAATACGCCGCGCGGCGGCAATGAAATGGCGTTTCCTTCCATCCGTCTCGAAGTGCTCGACGCTGAAGAACGCGCAGCCAAATTCGATTTGACTCTGATAATGATGGAATCGGAGGAAGGTTACCTTTACGAATTTGAGTACAACACCGATTTGTTCGAGAAGCCGACCATTCTGCGCATGGCTCGCCATTTTGAAACATTGATGCGCACGCTGGTTCAAAAACCGCGGCAGGCAATCGCCCGCGCCGAGCTGGTTAACGAAGAAGAAAAACAACAACTTTTGTACGAGTGGAACCGGACTTCCTCCCCGCTGCCCGAAACTCAGGTAATTCATCT
>JAJRSN010000105.1 GCA_024278715.1 Calditrichota bacterium | reverse complement strand
TGGAAATCCGTTCCCGTTCCCGAGGAGCCTACCCTTTTTGAAAAAAAGGTTTACAATTACATTTTACGGCAGGCTTTTAATGAGTGCCTGACTCTCGATTCCATTCCCGACGCCGTTTTTTTAAAAGCAGCTCAGAATTTTGATGTCGATATCGGTTTGGTACGGCAAATTTTCAGAAAGGTTTATCTCTGGAGGATCAATCAATAAAAAATGATTTTCTCTGTTGAATATAATTAAATTTTATCTGTACTTTACTACAATTCGATCACTTAAGCACAGGAGACAGTTTATGGAAATATTACAGGCAGAAAACATCAGCAAATCTTTTGGCGAAGTTCACGCCGTTAAAAATGTCGATTTCATTATTTCAAAAGGAAAAATTTACGGTCTGTTAGGACCAAACGGCGCCGGAAAAACAACCACCATTCGCATGATCATGAACATTATTGTGCCCGATTCCGGTAAGATAACTCTTTTTGGTCAGACGATGAATGATCGGCTTAAGTCGCGTATCGGTTATTTGCCGGAAGAACGCGGAATTTACCCTAAGATGAAACTGCGCGATTTTTTAAGATTTTTAGGGGAGCTGCACGATATGCCTTCCGCGATTATCGATTCCAAAGTTTCATACTGGCTAAAGCGGTTCGACCTGACTGACGCGGAGTTCTTTAAAGTTCAGGAACTATCCAAAGGTAATCAGCAAAAGGTACAGTTAATAGGTTCGTTTCTTCACGATCCCGAGCTTGTAATTCTTGACGAACCGTTTTCCGGCTTGGACCCGGTTAATGTGAATCTGGTTAAAGAAATTATTCTTGAATTCAAAAAGCAGGACAAGGCGATCATACTTTCCACGCACATGATGGATGCCGCCGAAAAAATTTGTGACCATGTTTACATGATCGATAAAGGAGTAAAGGTGCTTGACGGCGAATTAGACGAAATTCAGCAAAGATACGGACACAACGCCGTTCAGCTTGAATACAAAGGGAACGGCGATGTTGTTAAGGATTTGCCCTTTGTGGAAAAGATCAATGACTTCGGAAATTATATCGAAGTGCAATTAAAGGACGGTCACAGCGTTAACGAGCTTCTTAAAGCGATTGTCGATCGGGTTGAAATTTTCAGGGTCGAATCGCGAAAATCGACATTGAACGAAATCTTCATTAATCTTGTTACGGGAGGGTCGAACGATGCGTAAAATCTGGAGTATTATCAAACGCGAATACAAAGAAGCGGTTTTCAAAAAAAGTTTTATTATTATTACCTTGCTCATGCCCGTTTTAATGATCGCCCTTTCGGTATTGCCCACATTGTTGATGATGATAGAGACGAAAAAGCAGACCACCATTCATGTAATGGATCAAACGGAATGGCTGTTTGAAGATTTTTCAAACAGTTTAAAAGACACTTTGAAAAACGGCATCCCAAAGTTTGTGGTCAGTAAAGTTTCATTTTCCGAAAATGATTTTGAATCGGTTTTGGCTGAAGAAAAGTCCTTAATAGAACAAGAAAAATTAGCCGTACTTCTCGTTGTGCCGGAGGACATCGATTCTGTGGGGGTGGTTCAATTTTACGCCAGGAATGTCGGCGATTTCGACTTAACATCCCGCATTAAGGACACATTTTCCAAACTGGTCTCCAACCACCGCTTAAGGGAATCGGGCATTCAACCCGAACTCATCAACAAACTTATTAAGCCCGTAAAGTTAAAAACCATTAAAGTTATTAAGGGCAGAAAAGAAAAAGAAGGCGGTTTTTTGCAGGAGTATTTCAGCACCTTCATTTTTATTTTTATCATCTACTTGACGATTATCTTATACGCCACAGCCATAATGCGAAGTATTATTCAGGAAAAGACCTCGCGCATTGTTGAGACCATCCTGTCCGGCGCTAATTCTTTTCAGTTTATGGCTGGAAAAATTTTAGGACAGGGCGCGGTGGGATTTACGCAATATATTATCTGGGTTGTTTTTGGAATTACCCTTCTTTTTGCCGGCGGAAGTTTTTTGCCCGTGTCTTCCCGGTATTTTAGTTTTAATCCCATAATTTTTTTCTATTTTGTGGTCTTTTTTATTCTCGGATACTTTTTATTCTCAACAATTTACGCGGCTATCGGAGCGATCACAAACTCAGAGCAGGAAGCGCAAAGTCTGGTTACGCCGGTTGTGCTTTTACTTGTTATCCCGTTAATGCTTATCGGCTTTATCGTAAAAAATCCGGATTCTACCGTAACCACGGTTTTTTCTTTAATTCCTTTCTTTTCGCCGATTGTGATGTTTGCCCGAATAAATCTGGCAAACCCGCCTATTTTAGAGGTTCTGCTTTCCATTGTTTTGTTGATTATTACCATTATCGGATTAATCTGGCTTGTGGCAAAAATCTTCAGGGTGGGTATTTTAATGTACGGGAAAAGACCAACTTTACCCGAGCTTGTCAAGTGGATCAAATATCATTAATTAAATTCTGTTAAATTTCCCCCGGCTCCGCGCCTCCTCCCGACAATTACGGGAGGAGGCTTTGCGGCGGGGCTGATAATCCAAGAAAATCGACATTTTAAAGTGTTCAGAAATGCTCCAACACTTCTTCGGTCATTATTACCATTAGTTTTAATATTTTTTGTTTTTTGAGTTCCGGCATTTCTATGTGCACAATGTACAGACCGCTTGCCACGCCCCAGCCTTTTTCGTTTTTCAAATCCCAGCGGAAAAATTGTGTATCGTCATATTTTTCCAATTTCCTGACTAACGAGCCGTTCAAAGTAAAAATGCGAATAACGGCATGTTTTGGCAGATGATTAAAGGTCACAAAATGGGTAAAGCGGTCCGGTTCCTGCGAGCTTGCGCCGTAATATGGATTCGGAAATACATTGATCTTTTCCACATCCTTTTTTATCAGTTCCTTGTCATTTTCAATCTTTAAAGGAGCGGTAAAGGTAAATCGTAAATTCTCATTTGCAGTTTTTGCAGAAATAAAACGAATGATTGTGCCGGTCGGCGGTAATATTCCGGCTCCGCCATAATCGCAAATAATCAGGTTCGACAGCACCACTGCGCTGTTTTCGAACCAGGAGTAATTAAGTTCGCCGCCGGTAACGTCATTTACAAAAGCCTGATAGCTGCCCTTTTCGTTCAAAGGCTTACGGGCAAAAATCCAATCAGTAGCCGGAAAACCATAATATGGATCTTTATATCCGAAATCAAAAACACCGGGTGTAACCCCGCCCGAATATCCCAATCCTATCAATCTCACATCATCGGATGTATCATCATAAGTATCGCGACCAATATCCCAGAGTTCGAATGGCACTTGTGCATGAACACGAACGGAATCATAGTACCAGAGGAATAAGCTCGTCTGATCCGTAAAACGTAATTCTAAATCGTGACCTTTTAAATTTTCCCAGTTGCGTGTAAGGCTGCTCAACTGACCGTCCGATGTGCTTAGGTAAAAACGATTGGCATCATTTGGGGAACTTAAGCTCTGCCAGACATTATTGCCCTGATACGGACTGCCCTTATAGTCAAATTCATCAGGAGTAAGAGGTCCGTCTGCATCTGCCACCTGAACTATGGCTTCGAACCTATCAAACGGAGCTTCATAGAAAACTTTTATCATCAGACCATCTGCAATCAACGGATCATTATCAGTATTCGAGGCTACCGATTCAACTCCACATTCAGATTGAATGGGTTGATTTTGTAACACATCCTGATTGAGAGTAACATCTTTTAAATTCCAAACCCATTCTAACAACCACGACGCGGCAGTATCCGGATTTTGAGTAAAATACACCTCATAATCATGCCCTGTAACTGCAGAAGGATCGATTACTCTCACCTGACAATTGATATTACTATCTTCCACTATATTATTAACTTTTAAATAAATTTCCGGCTGCGAAAAATATCGCGTTCCAGGTTTTGAACCTTCAATGGTAATTGCCTGAATATTTGGCTTTGACTCCAACGAAGGATAATCCGGCATATCCGGATTGTAACTGTAAGCCGTTACGGCAAAATAATATGTCGATCCCCTGTACAAAGGCGTCTTTTTGATGGAATCTGCATTGACGATGAAATAATGTTTCACTCCGCTATCTCTTCCTTTTTGAATGGGCACAAAGATTTTTTTTCCATATTCCTTTAGGAACTTCCAACCATCGATCACTGTCACGCCGTTTTTGACGTCAAATGTAGCTAATTTAACGGTTTGCGGATCGTTTAGCGAAGCTTCCGAATCGGGTAGTTGGTAAACATTGTAACCTTCAAAACGAAAGCCGTTTAATACCTTTTCTTCCGTATCGCGGACTCTGTCTTCATTCCATCCCCAATTGAGTATTGCAATATCGTCAAGAGATGAAATTTTTAAGTCCGGGGTTGACGGCGGTTTACCGACATCTTTAAACAGATTATGATGGATATATCTTAGTTTTTTGTTAATCGACTTTATTTCCGTAATGCCGTCTCTGTTATTTTTTCCCATACCTCCTATCAGAGCTACGATAACTTCCTGCTGCTCACCCGGATTCATGGTAACGGGACCCCAACTTGCTGCCATTCTTCGGTCGCCAGGGGCGTAATTTCCCCCCTTACCATCAATATCGCCATATTGAGCGTTGGGATCGTTAACCGGATCGCCGCTTAAAGGGAATTTGGTAATCTGCCCTTTTCTGGGTCCGCTGTTAAAGCGCATGGGAGTCGGATTTTTTATATCGTTATTGGGAAGATAACCGCGCATCCGGTTATACCACTGTAAAGAATAATCATAATATCCAATTTCATGATAATAGTATCCACCAGAGGCAGCCCATGGAGAAAATGACGTCATGGGTAGATTTTTGTAACCAAAAAGATATTTAAAATCTACTATGGCGGTATCCTGCATATTCCCGGTTTTAATAAAAGGTCCCTGCAACAAACCATAGCCCACACAAGCCGGTATCAAATTCTTTTTAGTGAATTCATCATCTAACGGATTTCCGTTGTAAGCAAACATCAAATTTGCGGTTGAATCACAACCGATCAAATCATCCGAATAGTCGCCGATATCCGGATCTGAGAACATCGAAATATACATTGAATCGATGATCATTCCGGACTTATTGATCAATCTATATCTATGAAAAACGGTCTGATTTAACGCCGGAAAATCGGAATCATAAGTCCATAGCGTAATCTGAATTTCCAGCCCAATGGGATAACTTCCGGTATGTGTCAAAGTCAAAGAACTGTTAAGATCATTAACCACTAAATAAACAACTTGATCAGCTTCGGCAATGCCCGGATAATCTCCCTTATCTACCAAAGGATTTCCTTGCGCATCCGTAACGGGATCATAGATGCCATTTTCATTTACATCGATAAACGGCGCGCCAGCTTCTACGGGCCAATTTTTCCAGTCATGCTCATATTTGCTTCTAAGTTCTTTTATCATGGCATCGGTAACTTCCGTTATCGGTTTATTCCGGAGGGTTGCAGCCTCCTTTTTTAGTTCATTTTTACTCATTGTCTGCCAGTTTTTACGAATTTTGTAAATCAAAGAATATGTCTCATCCACAGTTAATTTATCACCGATTTGAATAATGCTGCCTGGCTGCGTTGATAAGCGATAACCTATTCCTCCCACGTGGACGTAATCGGATTTTTCTCCGGTTTCCGGATCTATTAACTTCCCTCCCCAAAACAAACCTTCGGTATAGACAACTAGGATTCGTTGAGGCAAAAAATAACCTCCGCCTGAACCGGTGTAAGGATCATGCCCTGTTTGCCCGGTATAACTTGCCCAGAACTTCCACTGGCTATTTTGAATAACCGAATACTCATTCAAAAAATCTGTTACATTTACGGCTGCCTTTTTTAACGTCTTATCTTTTGAATATGACGACAAGGCAAAAATGAGAACGAATAAGATAAAAAACTTGCCTTTCACGACGACCTCCTTTAAAGGAGTATTAATAGTCCGTCAACTATTCACCCGTTACTAACATCAATTTTAAAATTTTCTGTTTATCCAACTCCGGCATATCGATATGCACAATGTACAGACCGCTTGCCACGCGCCAGCCTTTTTCGTTTTTCAAATCCCAGTGGAGGAATTGACTATCATTATTCTTTTCTATTTTCCGCACCAGAGAACCACCTAAAGTAAAAATGCGAATAATGGCATGTTTCGGCAGATGATTAAACGTTACAAAATGTGTAAAAGGGTCTGGCTCCATACTGCTGGAGGAGTAATAAGGATTAGGGAAAACATTGATCTTTTCCACATCTTTTTTGGCTAATTCAAGGTTAAATTCAACAGCCGCAGGAGCAGTAAAGGTAAATTTTAAATCTTCCGTATTCGGATTTGTTATGATAAATCTAATTATTGTACCGGTGGCGGGCAAGGTTTTTGAACCATCAACATTACAAAAGATAATATTGGAAAGTACTTCAACCGAATTATAATACCATGCATAGTTAAAGTTACCCGAAAGAACATCCCTATTAAAGTTATCATAAGAACCTCTTTCGTTCTTAGGCTTTCGCAAAAAGATCCAATCCGTTGCCGGATAGCCAAGAAACGGATCTGTGTAATCAAAATCGAAAATTCCCACCGTGCCTTCGCTGGAGTATCCGCCGGTTATAAGGCGAACATCGTCCGATGGATCATCATAGGTATTCAAACCTACATCCCATGCTTCAAATGGAATTTGCGCATACACGTTTTTTTCGTACCACCATAGAAAAATCCCCCCATCTTCCGTAAACCGGATTTCAATGTCATGACCTTCGGTATTGGCAATATTTCTGGTTAATCTTTCCAATTCACCCTGGCTCCCTCCTGCGCTGATGTAAAATGGATGGAGATCGTTAACGGAACTGAAATCATGCCAAACATTGTTACCGTTGTATCTTGCTCCTTGTTCATCATACTCATCAGGTGTTAACGGTCCCTCCGCATCAGCTACTTGAACAACCGCTTTTATATTCAGAGTTTGTCCATAAACTTTGATTAACAACCCATCGACAATCGACTTTGAATAATCCAGTGTGTCTTTCAATTGCGGTTGATTAGCAAGAATTATTTTATTGATGTTCAGGTCTCTCAAATTCCAGGTTAATTGTCCGTAGGTCGGCGATGTTGAATCTTGATCTGATGTAAAAAATATTTCGTAATCATGACCGGTAGTCGCTTTGGGATTAATTACTACAACATCGCAATTATCCTCGTAATCCGTTTTATTGGCTTTTACCGGAATTTTCTCAAAATTCCGGCTAAAATACTTTTCTCCCGGTTTCTTTTCCTGCAAAGTTACTTTTACAATCGAAGGTTCGGATTCAAAAGAAGGAAACTCATACATCAAGGGATTATAATCATAGGCTGTAACCGCAAAATAATAGGTTGATCCCCGATAAAGCGCTCTTTTTCCGATCGAATCCCTGTTAACTATAAAATATCTCTTAATCCCGGTGTCATTTCCGCGCTGTACCGGAATAATTATTTTTCTATCATATTGCGGAAAATACACAGGAGCAAGGATATCTTTAACGTTATCTATTACATCAATCGTGGCTAATTTGACAACCCGTGCATCATCTAATGCGGTGTTTGAATCGGGTAACTGATAAACATTATAACCTTCAAATTTGTAACCATTAAATACCGATTGTTCGATTTTAGATATTTTTTGCCGATCCCAGCTCCAGTCCAAAAGAATTTTATCGTTTAAAGGTATAGCCTTAACTTCCGGCGACTGAGGCTTAAATTGTAAATTTTCAAATAGATTTTGATGTATCTCTTTCAATACCTGATTTACATGCTTAACCTCGTTAATACCGTCTCTGTTATTTTTTCCATTACCCCCGATAACTGCAATGAGTAATTCCTGCTCAGCTCCGGGTTCTAATCTGCAAGGACCTGTGTTTGCCATTAATCTTCTGTCTCCCGGCCACATATTCCATCCCGCTCCGTCCACATCTCCTTTTAAGCCAAACGGATCTTTAACCGGATCACCGGAAAGAGGAAATTTGGTTGGTTTTCCCTGATCAGGTCCACTTCCTTTAATCCAAGGTTCTTGCCGATAAGGAAACCTCATAAAACCACGCATCAAGTTATAGACTATCAGTCCGAATTCATAGCCTCTGAATATCGGATCCTCATTAGAACCATATTCGGATGAAAAATTACTAAACGATGTCATCGGCAAATTTTTAAAGCCATAAATATATTGAAAATCATAAACCGCTTTATCTTGCATATTTTCTGTTTCGATTATTGGTCCTTGCAAAATTGCATACCCAACAACAGGGGGTATTATATTTTGATCATCAAATTCATTACCCGATTGATCACCGTTAAAAGCGAAACATAAATCCGCGGTTGAATCGCAGCCCAGCAAATCATTTGAATAATTTCCTACATCTGGATCAGAAAAGATCGAAAAATAAAGTGAATCAATGATGTATTTTGAACGATTTATTATTCTGTATCTTTTAAAAATGGTATTTGCCAAAAAGCCATAGTCTTCTTCTTTGTAAGTCCAAATTGTAATATTCAAATCAAGACCGATTGGTTTGACGCCAAATACTTCTTTTGATTTTTGAATATTCTGATCGTTGACAAGTAAGAAAATAACCTGATCTGCATCGGTAATTCCCGGATAGTCTCCTTTTCCTGCGACAGGCAATCCATTTTCATCTAAAACCGGATCAAATACGCCATTTTTGTTTAAATCGATATAAGGGGCTCCGTACTTTACAGGCCACGATTTCCAATCCATTTCATATTGATTAATAATATCATCCATCATTTTTTTGGTAACCTGTGATTCGGAAATGTTATATTTAATAGCAGCTTCTTCTAACAATTGTTCCCGAGTTAATGTCCGCCAATCTTTGCGAATTTTCCACATTGATTTTGCTATGGGCATGCTTGTTTCATAAAAACTTATTAAACCCGGTAAAGTAGTGGAAGAAAACATCATCCCGCCAATATAAACAGAGTCCATTTTTTCACCTGAAACAGGATTGATAAGTTTTCCTCCCCATAAGAATCCTTCAATATAAATTATGGGTATTTTTTTGTATGAAAAATAGGCGGCTGTCTTATACTGTGAATCTAAATAATTTGCCGTGTGTCCGTTTTCCCGAACCCAATAAATCCAGTTCCCGACATTTAAATAATCTGCTTTTAAATTATTTTCTCCAGAGAGTGAAAATTTAATTGCGCCTTTAGAGAAGACAGGGGAAAACAAAAGAAAATAAATAATAACACAAACTAAAAATTTAATTATACGGAGTCTTTTCATTTCTATGCCTAAAACACCTCATTGGAAGGACATTCAAATATAAAAGACAGAAAGATAGATTTCAAGAGAAAGCCATAATAATTTGCGATTCAAACTAACTATCCGATTTAAGCATTCGCTCACAAAAGCGCTTTGTATATTAAGGCACAGTTATTTCTTCATCAGGATAAGATTTTCGCCGGACAATAAAATATTTTATTTTTGGGATTTAAAGAATTTTATCTATTTTTATTTTTAGATATTGACAAAACGAATGTATTTAACTCCGATTAAAACAAGGGGAATTTTCAAGATAATACTTTAAAACAAAAGACCGATGGAAACCCATCGGTCTTTTTATTAAGAAAGAATCGTGCGTCTTAGAATCCGACTCTGAGTGTAAACATATTGCTGGCATCGAAGTACTGAACGTTGCGGAAAGCATAGTCGATTCCCAGCAGCGTATTTCCTAACTTGTACTGCAATCCTGCGCCAAGCGAGAATGAATATACAACTTCTTCCGAAGGCGTATTAGCGGTGTACAGGTAACCGCCGCGCAGCATCAGAAAATTTTTGTAGTTGTATTCCATACCGAAGCGGAATTCGTCATTCTGCACGTTATTGTTACGGAACACACCCGAAAGGATCAGGGTGTTATCTTCCATAACTTTGTAGTTATAACTTAATCCCAATTCCAGACTTGCAGGCAATTGGTCGCTGGTTGCGCCGCGTCTTACGAATTCCTGGCGACCGTCAACCGTAACCATCTGCATCAAACCGGTACCCTGATATTGCAGGTTCGATCCGATATTCTTGGCAACCACTGCAAAAGAAACGCCTTCGATACCGGCTAAATTCTTATATTGCAGACCTATGTCGAATGCAACGGCAGAACCGTTTACACGCGGAGCGGATTCATAGATCAGTTTCGTGGTCAAACCTACATTGATTGTACTGGTTAACTTATTGGAATAAGTTAAAGCTATGGTGCTGAATGTGGGCGAAAAGGTTCTTCCGTTACTACCGTCCATATCCTCTACTGTCGTAAGCGGAATGTCGCCAAAATCAAAGGCTTTAATACTAAAACCAATGTGTCCGAATTTGCCCATACCAGCGCCAACGGCTAAGTAGTTCACACGGACATCACTAAAGATATTCACCGTAGAGAACATACCAGCCGCGCTTTGTTCCATGTTGGAAAGTCCTGCCGGGTTCCAATAGATAGCGTCAACACCAGTGGTGAAAACTATATCGGAACCAGCCATGGCAAGATCTCGCGCACCTACCGGAACAAGAACCTGTGTTCCTGCTGCAGTGCCGATCCTGTCTGCATCACCAGCGTAAACAGGCAGTGATGCAAGGAATAGCACCAGCACGATCCAAATAACACCGTTTAACAATTTTATTTTATTCATATTTTAACTCCCTAACTTTTTTCCCTATCACTGCGATATTAAAAGCACCATATTAATAGAATTCAACTACCTGTTCACCTTGAACGACCATGAGCTTCAACACCTTGGATTTACCCAATTCAGGCATATCCACGTAAACAATGTACAATCCGGAAGCGACGGGCAGTCCTGCCTGATTCTTTAAATCCCATTGGTAGAACTGGGTATCGTCGTTCTTTTCAAGTTTACGCACCTGAATGCCGCCTAAGGTGAAGATGCGAATAATCGCATGTTGCGGCAGATGGTTAAAGGTTACAAAACGGCTGAAGCGATCGGGTTCCAGGGAGTTGGCAGCATAATATGGGTTCGGGAATACATTGATCTTTTCAACATCAACTTTTGCCAGATCGGTACTTTCGGTTTTTCCAGGCGCAGTAAAAGTATAAGTTGTTGTCAATTGATGCGGTTTGTTTGTAATCCAGCGAATCACTGTTCCGGTTGGAGGTAAGGTTCCTGCACCACCAAAATCACAGATGATAATACGAGCCAGAACTTCTTTGCTGTGACCCCACCATCCATAAGTAAATGCGCCGCTTAACACATCATTTTCATAAACATCATAAGTACCCTGATCATCCAGCGGTACGCGAGCATAAATCCAGTCAGTTGCCGGAAATCCGAAATACGGATCGGTGTAGCCGAAGTCAAAGTTACCAACTGTTGAGCCGCCGGAATAACCACCGGTCAAGCAACGAATATCATCCGAAGTATCGTCATAGGTTAAAATACCGACATCCCACATTTCAAAAGGAACATGAGCTGCTGTATCGGCATCATACCACCATGTGTAAGTTCCGCCGGCATCGGTGAAACGCATTTCAAAATCGTGAGCTTCGGCATTGGCGATGCTTCTTGCCATTCTATCAATACCGCCACTTCCGCCGCCTGCTCCGATATAGAAGCGATTTTCATCATTCGGAGAACTTAAACTATGCCATACATTATTTCCGTTAAAAGGTGCGCCGGCTCCGTCATATTCATCTGGAGTTAATGGACCATCGGCATCAGCAACTTGAACAATTGCTTTAATGCCGGGCGCAGGACCGGAAACTTTAACTATTAACCCGTCAACAATTAACTGATCATTAGCAGATGGGTCGGGAGATTGCCGTTGTTTTTCAAGAACCATTTCTCCGGTAGTTAAATCTTGCAGATTCCAAACCGTTTCCCCGAAAGTGGGAGAAGCACTGTCTTCATCTACAGTAAAGAAAACTTTATAATCATGACCGGTAACTTCCGTAGGATCAACAACGATTACCTTACAAACGCCATCATCCTCTCCGTCTTTGGTTACTTCAACCTCTGTTTCAGCCTCAGTATCGTAACGAACACCAGGTTTTGGATCCTGAACTGTTACCGCATGAATAATAGGCGCTGATTCCAAAGCTCGGTCACGAACCAAAGTAGGATCGAAATTATAGGCTGTTACTGCAAAGTAATAGGTTGTTCCGCGATACAAAGGTTTACCTGTAATGTAATCCTTTGTTGCAACAAAATAACGTTTAATACCGGCATCGGTACCAAACTGAATAGGCAGGTCAACCACAGTACCATATTCAGCGGAGAATACCGAAGATTTGATGATACGAACGTCATTTATTCTATCGTAAGTGGCGATGCGTACAACACCTTCATCGCTTAATTTAGAAGTAGCTGAAGGCAACTGATAAACATTGTAACCTTCAAATTCGTAATTGATAATCTTTTTTTCTTCGGTTTCTTTGATGCGATCTACATCCCAACCCCAGTTCAGAACAACTTTATCGTCAAAAGGAACTGCCTTCACGTTTGGCGGTGAAGGTGGTTTCGGGATTACCTGAAACAGACTATCATATACTTTCTGAGCTACACCGTCGGTACTCTTTAAGTCAGCGATCGATTGGATGTTATTTCCGCCAAGACCGCCGATCAAAGCAACAACGATTTCCTGTTCATCGCCAGGCTGCATAGTAAAAGGACCGGTTGCGGCGAACATACGACGGTCGCCGGCTGCCATGTTGTCGCCTTTACCATCGATATCGCTGTTAATACCTTCAGGATCGGTCACAGGATCGCCATAAAGCGGAAACTTATATGGTTCACCCTTCCGGGGTCCGCTTCCGATCACATAAGGAGTCGGATTCTTAAGATCATTGGTTGGGGTGTAACCGTTTAACATATTGTACCATTGCAAGGTAAAATCGATAACACCCATCGGTGGATCCGAAATATCTCCGCCGGCAGCAAAGTAACCGAAAGAGGTCATTTCGAGGTTTTTGTGATCCATAACGTAGGTTAAGTTAAATACAGCGGTATCTCCGGGGGATTCTACCATCGGACCCTGGAAAAAGTCAAAACCTGCCGCTACAGGAGGTAAGTTCACCTTATTATATTCGGCATCCGTTACGGGACCGTTATAAGCATAATGCAAACTCAGGGTAGTATCACAACCGACGAGGTCGTCGCTGTAATCGCCGATATCCGGATCGGAATACTGAGCGACAAACATCGAATCGATGATCATACCCGATTTGTTTATAATTTTATAACGTTTAAAAACAATCTGTCCCAGAGTGCTGTTCGGCTGATTATAAGCCCATAAGGTAATCTGGAGTTCCAGACCGATCGGCAAACTTCCGGAATGATTCAGAACCTTTGATTCGTTCAAATCATTCACAACCAACCAGACAACCTGATCCGCATTGGCGATACCGGGATAGTCACCTCCGTCAGTCAAATTGCCCTCGTCGTCATATACCGGTTTTATAGGATAACCGTTTTCATCAAGAACCGGGTCATAAACGCCGTTCTTATTCACATCATAATACGGAGCGCCCAAATCAACCGGCCAGTTTTTCCAATCATCTGCATATTGCTGAATGATCGCAGAGGTCATAGCATCGGTGACGCCGGAAACTGGTACGTTATTTAATTCGGAAGCATCCTGCAAAACCTGAGAAGAGGTTAAGTTTCTCCAATCATCACGGATACGATAGATACGCACACGTTCATCATCGGATGATGCTGATTTTCCGTTTTCAATCCAACCGGGGGTTGTACCGATACGATAACCGATACCGCCAACCCTTGGTGTATCGCTTTCGGCTATACCTGTACTCGGATCTTTTAGATAACCGCCCCAGATAATACCATCCATATAAATAGCGGTCATAACGCCGCGCGGATAATAACCGCCGGCAGAACCGGTAAAAGGATCATGACCGGTCTGTCCTTCATAGTTCACCCAGAATCCCCAGTTACCTATATTACTCATAGTCTGGGTTACCTTGGCTCCCATAAATTTCGCTAATCCGACCGTGCTGACTTCATTGAATTTGGCACGGGCAAAAGCCTTGCTACCCACAAGGGTTGCCATAAATCCAAATAGTAACACGATCAGAAGTAATCGACTTATTCTTTTATTCATGTTTTCTCCTCACCCTGTTTTTGAACTCTGATTAGACTTCTTCATATCAACCGTTAAATTAAAAACTCAGTTTTACACCGAAGAAGATTTGTCTTGGATGATCGTACAACTGTCGTCCAACAATATCCCAATAATGCTGACCATTTTCAAGATTAATGGCTTTATACATTTTGATGTAATCTTCTCCTCCATAGGAATTAATCAAAGAACGGGTACGGCTCGGATCAATTACGCCTGAAAGGAGACCATCGTCTTGTGCACTACCGGTTACCTGATATACATTAATTACGTTTTTGATGTTAAACAGATTTCTAACGCGAGCATAGATCGTTGCCTGTAATTTATCGGTAACGTTGAAGGATTTATCAATACGCAAATCAATGCGATGATACCAGGGTGTGGTGGAATTGTTAATAGGCTCGAGAGCGCGACGAGAACGAGTATCGGTCATATAATCAACACCCGTATCGTAAGGGCCAGCCTGTCCACCGGAAGTTGTAACCAGAGTAAAAGGATGTCCGCTGTTGAACGTATAAAGTAAGTTAACTCCGAACTGCTCTAAAACAGGACCGCCGTCTTTTTTACCGAAACGGTAATCGATATTCAAAGTCCCGCGATGTCTTTGAGCATAATCCAAAGGATTTAAACGAGTAGGACGCGCAGACAGACGATCCACGGCAGAGATATAAGAGGTCTGTCCAGAACCGGTTCCTTCAGCGTCGGTGTAAGTATAATTCAACTGAGCCATTAAGCGATTAAAACGACGCAACTGGAATTTGAATTCCAAACCTTTGGTCGTTGAAAAATCGCCATTGGTGAGAATATTGTATGACTGGATTTCAGCACCAGGCTCAGGCACTATGCGATCAGCCTGAACTTCGCCTTTTACGTTTTTATAAAAACCGGCGATGTCAATGGCTGCATATTGCCCGAATTGCTGACGGAAGCCAACTTCATAAGAAGTGGTGCGGATCGGTTTCATGTCAAAGCCAACCGGCGTTAAGTAGAAATAACCGCCGCCGATTTGACGTCCATATTGATATGAGCTGTAATAAAAATCGTTAAACTCATTAGTCTGTACAAATTTACCGTATTGAGCATAAAATACGGTACGATCGCTAACCGGAAAGGAAAAACCAAGACGAGGAGTAACATACATAAAAGGCTTTACATCTTCCCATTCTTCCGGTTTTACAACATGATTTTCCTTATCGATCTTAACATTTGCCGGATTTTTGAGCTTGCGGTCTTTGGTGTCAAAATAATCAAAACGCAATCCGATGTTAACGATCAAGTCTTTGTACTCGATTTTATCCTGAATGTAAGCGGCGGCAAATACCGGTTTTTTAGCTCCGTTAAAACCGCTGTCAAGTTCTTTATTGCCCCACAAATCGTAACCGAATACATTTCCTGCCCACTCGGCAACCACAGGCAGAGGTACGGAATCTTCCACGCCGCCTTTTGCCTGAACTTCTTTCATAACACCGGGATTGATGCTGAATTGACGAATGGTGTATTGACGGGCGCTAACGCCAAATTTGACCTCATGGTTACGGGTAACCTGACTAATCATGTCAAAGGCTGCGCTTAGATATGTTTGTTTATTTTTGGCATAACCATAATTCAAAGTACCGTCGCGCAAAAAGTAGAATCCGTTGATCAGATAGTTATAATCCGCATCATACGGAGCGCGATAAACAACGCGACCGTTGGTTTTCTGATAAATTTTGGCGCTGTCTCTCCATGAACGCCAGTCATTACCAAACCAACTATCCTTACGCTCGCCGGTATTCAGGTAATAACTCAAGGTCAGGTCATAATACGTTTTCGGATTTAATACCTGAGTAAATTTACCGCTTAAAAGTAAATTATTTGTGTAATAAGGCTGCTCTCTGGTATTAAAAACATTACGCATCGGGTAATCAACAGAAAAACTCTTGTTATAAGAATAAACACCGCTCAAACGAATTTTAAAATTCTGCATATCCCACAGTAAAGTACTGTTGATGGAATGACGGTTGTACCAGTTATTCGGCGTAAAACCATCGGGATACGAGATTGCGCTCAGAGTGTCCGGGTGGAAATTAGGACTTTGCGGATTGTTACGAGGATTGCTGGGATTTGCGTCAACCAACGGATTGTTCAGATTTCCGCCTTCACCGTAAAAGAATTTGTATCCCTTGCTAAAACGTTGAGCAGCATCGCCCACATCCTGATTTTCGTAAGCTAAAAAGAAACGCAGATTTTTCATAATCGGACCACTGAGTGTAGCTGAGATAATATGCTCACGATACGAATATGTGTTTAGAAATTTTTTGCCTTTGCTAGCGAACTTATCGGTTTGACCGTCAACGGAAAAATGATATTCCGGTCCACCGGTTTTTAACTCTGTACGAATAATTCCTGCGTTTGCATCGCCGAATTCAGCGGTATAGCCACCGGTTAACACCTGATACTCTTCGATGGCTTCCTGAATAACATGAACTGCATTCTGACGGTTCATCGGGTTAATGGTCGGAGCTCCGTCAAGATAATAACCGTTATCTTCGGTACGACCGCCGCGAATATGAATATTACCATCCTGTACAACAACGCTTGCCTGTAACGCCAGAATAGCCTGAGCACCACGGACAGGTATGACATCCAACTCTTCACCTGTAACCTTGGAAACGCTTTGTGTAACGTTTTTCTCTACAAGGGGTCTTTCAGCGGTAACCAGTACCACTTCCCCTAGCTCCAAAGTTGTAGGCTCCAATTCAAAATTTCGTTCGGTTGTTGTCGATGCAGATACGCGAATATTTTGAACTACAACCTTACGATAACCAACATAGCTTGCCTCGATATTGTAAGTTCCAACAGGTACATTAAGAATGACATAATAACCATCAATATCAGTAGTGGCACCGAGCATGGTGTTTTGAAGGACAACATTGACGCCTGCCAGAGGTTCACCTGTCTCTTTGTCTTTAACTACACCAACTATTTTACCCGATGACTGGGCAAATACAAGTATTGGCATAGCTAAAGCGAATAGTAAGATAAGCACTTTTTTGAACATCCCTTAACCTCCAAATAAATTAAAACACTACCATAACACTTAAACCTATAGAAATGCGATATACATTATGTCATAGGCCCCCTCCTTTAACTTAATGTGTTTTACTCAATGTGCGTACTATCACACTCAAAATATATGATTTATGCAGAATAATGTCAAGATTTTCGGAAGCTGAAAAGCATGGTAAGCTATTATCATAGCATTGTTTACGAGCAATAATCAAACTGCTCTTCGTTTGTAGTTTAGTGATACAGGTCATCGGTCTTTCTTCAATTACGCCTATTGCCCAATAAATATCGTATATAAAAAGGTAATTTTCAAGTATTTGTTGAGAATTTTATAAAAATTTCAAAAAAAAGGGGCTTAAAAGCCCCCTGCAAAGTTTTGATAAATTATTTTATTAAAACCATTTTCCGCTGTTTCCGAAAATTAATACCCGAATTATCGGAACTCACTATAATCTGATAAATGTAAATGCCGTTGCTTACGGAAAAACCCGTGTTATCTTTTCCGTCCCAACCGACTTCATAACTTCCGGCGGTTTGATAGCCGCGGACAAGAGTTCTTATTTTCTTGCCCAAAATATTAAAAACTTCCAGCCTTACTTTTCCGGCTTGAGGTAAGGCGTAACGAATCATTGTCGTGGGATTGAAAGGATTCGGAAAATTCTGCGCCAGTTCAAAATGATCTGGCAAAGCCTCTTTCTGTTTGGCTATTTCGCTTGCGCCGGGATAATAGTAATAATTGGTATGCGCCGTATTCGCCTGATAATCCTGCCAAACATTACTCTGAGTTCCTTTGGTCTCTTTTACGTCAATAGCGTTAAGCCCGTTTGCTCCGCCGACAAGCACTTCAAAATCATCGTCCAAATCTATATCTCTAATAGAGCCCGATCCGTCCTGCGCGCCTGAAAACAAAGCCGGAAAATTTTTGTAATAGCTGCCGTCGCTTTGAAAACAATAGATGTAACCGCCCTCGGTACTGATCATTATTTCAAATTGTCCGTTGCCGTCCAAATCCGCAAATACCGGCGAAGTATTAATCGGGGCATCCAAAGTTTTCGGGAAAGGAGCAAGCGTGTCTCCGTTAAAATCCATCAGGTACAGTTTTCCTCCGTCCGTACCAAAAGCTATCTCCAGGCTTCCGTCATTATTCACATCACAGAGCGAAGGCGACGAATTTACGGGATCAACCGTATCGTAATTCAGAATTTCGGAGCCGGCGTTGGTCAGAATTTTCAGCTTTCGATCGGTAGTAGTCAAAACAAACCGAATCGTGCCGTTTAAATCTGCGATTACGGGTTTATTGGAAAGACGGGCGCTTAAATCCACAGGAAAACCGGAAAGGGTTGTTCCGTCTGTGTTAATAGCATAAAAATCTGAATTTAACAATCCGAAAACCAATTCGGGTTCGGAGTCTCCGTCAACATCCGCCACAGCCACTCCTTTATCGAGCGGCGAGTTGTACAATATGGGAAAGCCGCTTAGTTCGCTGCCGTCGATCTGGATGGCATGAACATATTTTGACATGGTTCCGAAGATAATTTCCAGATTATTATCTCCGTTTAAATCGGCGACGGTTAATTCACTGCGGATCTGTTCTCCTACTGTCATATCGAGCATAAAACTGCCGTCGGAATTAATAATTTTCAGATAGCCGTTCACCCGCTCCGAAATAACAATCTCATTCTGCCCGTCGTTGTTCATATCGGCAATAATGGGTCCCATGGTAACGGTTCCGCCCAGATAAATCGGGAAACCCGATAAAGGCGAACCGTTTGAGTCATAAACATAAAGGCTATCCCCGCTACTCACAAAGGCAGTTTCCAGTTTTGCGTCTCCCGTCAGGTTTCCGCTTGCAATCGCCTCGGAAATATCCGGTCCGGTTACGGGAAAACCTACTTGATTCAACTGCGGCTGAATCTGAATTTCTTCGGTATGCGAGTAAGGATAGGTTCCGGTTTGATTTGCCTTTTTAAGTATTTGAATCGGGAGAGGCGATAACGGAGCGTCGCTTGAAACCTGAAAAACAAGATCATCCGAGGCGTTGGTGGTCGAGTCTCCCGCGGCAATAGTTCCTAACTGTGCCAGGCTATCCGAGAAGGTAATATATCCCGAATTGGACGACCCCTTTATTTCCACATTTTGGGCGTCCTGATAGAGAGGATCGTTTTTAACGGTTAAAATTAATTTCGCGCTTTCGCCGGGATTCAATTCGCCGTCACCATCGTCATTGATAATCTGAATCGAAAAGTCGGGAATCGTAAGATAGGGATAACTGTTTCTGGCTATGGCGTGATGAATATTTACACGACCGGAACCGAGCAGACCTGCATAACTGGGATTCAGATCGTCGATAGGATCCGCGTTACCCAGCAATTCATCGATGTACCACTGACGGCTTTGCGAGGGAAACCAGGCTTTTAACAGAGCAAAAGCTCCGGTAACTACCGGCGTTGCCATCGAAGTTCCCTGCCATGATTCGTATCCTCCGGCATTCCAATGAATTGTGCTTAATATGGCTGTGGAAGAGATACCTCCTTCGCCGCCCGGGGCGCTGATGTCGATGGTCGAGCCGTAGTTGGAATAATCGGCTTTATGATCGGTGTTATCCGTTGCCGCCACCGAAATGCTTTTGGAATAATCAGCCGGATACTGGGGCTAAGTGTCGTTGCTGTGATTATCGTTACCCGAAGCGCCGACAACAACCGCGCCGTAATTATCCGAAACATCATCCAGAATATTTTTTTCATAAGAAAACAGATACGAGCCTCCCCACGAACAATTAATAAATTTTGCCCCTAATTTTGCAGTGTACAAAATAGCGTCGTAACCGTCCACAATTGCCGGCTGGGTTGTATCGTCGTCATAAGAATTTTTGGTGGCAATAACCTTTGCGCGGAACGAAACGCTGGCGATTCCGGTAGTGTTGTCGGAAGTGGCTGCGATAATACCGCTGACATGCGTTCCGTGGCTTAATTCATGATCCGGACCCGCGTCGGGGGGACGGATGTCGTTATCTTCCGCGCCGCCGGAAGTAGGTCCGGCAAAATCCCAGCCGCGAAAATCATCCACGTAACCGTTGCCGTCGTCATCGACATTGTTGCTATCGACCGCCGTAATTTGCCCGTCACTGTTCACATCTTCACCAGGGTTGATGTACAAAATATCTTCTATTTCGGGATGTAAATAATCCACGCCAGTGTCAACCACACCCACAAGCACATCAGGGCTTCCCGGTGTAGCCGGAGACCATAACCCCCAGGCGTAATCCGCCATAATCTTGTTCAAATACCATTGCTCGCCATACTTCTCGTCATTTGGGTTATAAGGGTCATTCTGCGGAGACTCCATGATGTAATTTATGCTTTCAAAATCAGCAGAAAGTATTTCGGGCAGGGCGGCAAATTCATCCCTGATTTGCTCCAATTCGCTTACCGAATATTTTGATGTAAACTCTACCCGGTAAACCTTGCTCAAATTCACATCGCCGACAATATCACGATCATCCGCCGATCTTAACCATTTTTCCAATACAACCGCCTGATATTTCTGCAAAAGTATATTCAGATTAGCCAATTCGGTTTGCGGTTTTTCATCCTGATAGAAAACCTTTAAATCGGGTTGGTCTTTTAGCAAACAGAACAGAACTCTGTTCCTGTAAAAGCCATCTTCTGCCCACAAAAATTGCAGCAGAATAATAATGAAAAAAATGACTTTTTTCATTGTGCACTCCCCTTTTATTTGATTAATACAATTTGTTTCACAGTTGTGTTCTTTTGATAAGAAACAACGCAAAAATAGATTCCCGAGCTTACCGCACCCCCGTTTTGATTGGTTCCGCGCCAGTAAAGACTGAACTTACTTCTTTTTAACCTTCCGTGGTAAAGTGTGGTAATCCGTTTTCCCCGAACATTGTAAATGCTCACTTTAACGGTTTCGTTGGCTTTGGGCTGAGAAATTTCGATATTTATTTTGGCGGAAGAATTAAAGGGATTGGGGGCGAGCTTTAAAACCACTTTTGACGGAACGATTGCCTTTTCATTTTTTTGAAAGCTGCTCGGCTCTTTTACTTCCAAAAAGCCGGTTCTTTGATTATTTCCCAAAAAGGTTGTCCAGCCCTTATTCGCGTCCAGAGAATCGGGAAGATCAAGAACGGTGATAAGATCGTTGCCGGCGCTCAGCAATTCCATATCTCCGTCACCGTCCAGATCGGTAATCACCGGAGCCGCAGTCAACGGATGGGCAAGCCGATAAGGAGTGTTTGGCAATAATTCGCCTTCTGAATTAAAAACAGAGACTATTCCGGTTGAAGCAAGCAAAGAAATAATCGTTTTTTTACCGCTAAACGGGATTAACGGGGGTAAATCGTATTTATTATTTTCATCCAACGATTTAATTTCTTTTATTCCGTTCAAAGGCGAAAAAATGCGAACCGTTCCGTCGTCGCCGGTGGCAATCATCTCAATCAAACCGTCGCCGTCAATATCCGCCAACGCAGGCTGAGAATTAATCAAGGCATTAAGAACCGTGTCCAGTTCGGTTTCTGCGATTGCGGTAAATATTTGAACGCGCTTCTTTCCGCTAATCACAAAGATATGAATTCCGTTTGCATCACGACCGATAAGAGGCGTGGCGCTGACTCTGGCGGATAGCTGAACAGGAAAATCGGGAAGCTCGCTTCCCTGTGCGTCGAAGCAATGCAGCTTCCGGTCGAAGGTGCCTAAAACAATCTCCCGCAATCCGTCTCCGGTTACATCGGCAACGGCAACACCTTTTTCCGCAAGAGCTCCGAGCATCAGAGGAAAACCCGCTTTTTCATTGCCGTCTGGCAAAATAACATGCAGCTTTTTGCCCATCGTTCCGATAACAATCTCTTTTTGTCCGTCATTATCGATGTCAGCGGCGCAAAAGGTGCCGTAAATGGTTTCGGAAAGATCTTTTTCCCGCAAAATCCGCCCGTCAAGCGAAATAACTTTTAACTTGCCGCGATAGCTTAACGTGACTATTTCTTCCAGCCCGTCGCCGTCCAAATCGGTAATC